>JAQUHL010000114.1 GCA_028683635.1 Candidatus Cloacimonadota bacterium | reverse complement strand
GACAGGTGTTTTAAGATCGCTGGCACTGATGCCTTTTTTGCCAAAATCCTTCACAAGGAAGGCAAGTAACAAGCATGATGCCAGAAATGTGAGACCCAAGTATTGGGTCCATTTTTTCAAAAACTGTGAAGCTCCACTGCCACCAAACACGTTCATAGCAGCTCCACCAAGATTGGCATCAAGACCACCCTTGGAACTCTGAGCCAGAATCACAAGTACCAGCGCAACGCTGATAATCACGTGAACAACTAATGCAATTATGTACCACATATTAAAGTCTTTCCTTATGTTTGACCAAGGTTTTTAAACACCCTGAATCGTTTGTGACTAAATTTTCGAGGCCTCGTTTCTGTCAATAAAAAAAGTTTTTTATATATTGGCTGGTATTCCTAATAACTTGATCAATAGAGTTCTGGATAGATTTTAGCAGATAGGTCACACGGCCAAAAACAAAAAACATCAAAAAAAGGGTTGACGGATATTGGAAGTGAAATTAGAAGGGGTTCGAATGGAAATTGTTTCGTTAACCGAGAATTATACAGGATAAGGAGCCCATCAGGGAATGATTGTTTTGAGCACGCTTAAAAATCCGAATTGGGTAGGAAAGCGTTTTCGAAATGGTGCACTTGATAGGTTTCAGTCGATTCGAAGAAAAAGACTATTATCACGTCGAATCTGGTGTCAAAGTTGCAAAGATGGGGATTTTGATTAAGATAGTAGTATGCAGTGTTGCTTATTTTCTTTTGTTTTGTATAGTTGATGTTCGCCAAAGCGAGTTCAAGCGAGTGTTTCCGCCTTGTTTTTACCTCGACGAAGGCGAGAGTGTTCTTTTTAATAGCTATGATATCGATTTCCCCATAGGGTGACCGATAGTTGGTTTCAATGATTTCAAAACCGTTTTCGGCAAGATACTTACCCGCGATAAACTCGCCGGTGAAGAATAGTTCACGTGGTGTCGTTTTATTCATGCGGACAAAAAAAGGCTTGACGAATAAAAAGTCAATAGGAATGTGACCCCAGAAGTTAGAAAACACCGAAAGGTGGAGGGAAGTATGAAAAAAGTAATATTGAGCTTAGTTGTTCTGGTAGCTTTACTGAGCTGCTTGGATGCAAACCCGTTTACGTTAACGGGAGAAATGAGAGTCCCTGATGCTTACGTCCTACCATACAAGGCGGCGAAGATCCAATTTGTAAATTATCTGCGCAAAGAAGAAAGCAAAGAAGATGCCGACATGGAATATGTTCCCATGGGACTGTTACAGGTTGGTCTGTTCAATCGTTTGGATTTGGGTTTCATTGGCAGTGGCGATGAAATATTCGCACTAAGTGCCAAGCTGAAGATCATCGACGAATCCACTGCGGTTCCACAGGTCGCCATCGGTATCGATAATTTCCTCTCCAAAGTTCGTCAGGATGCGAAAGATTCCAAACCAGATGATGATTATTACGACAATCCAGACAAAGTTTTTTGGGAGAAGAACTCTGCTTATCTCGTTTTCTCCAAACGCAGCGTCTTGCGCGGTCTTTTTGGAATCCCCGAGATTTCTTTGATCTTGAATGGCGGAATTGGCAGGAACAGATTTGTCGGTCAGGCAGATCTTCCGAAGAATTTGGCCGGCGTATTTGCCGGAGCCGAATTCTCACCGTTCCCCAAACTCAGCTTTATTGGAGAAATGGATGGCCACAATATCAATCTCGGTGCCAAATACGACATCAAGAAGTTCTCGATCAAAGCAGGCATGCTGGGCTTTGAAGAAGCTATCAAAAGTGATAATTCCAATGCCCGCATAGCTCTTTCCGTATCTTATCTCTTCGATAAGTATGCGGCTGCCCGCAAAGAACCCTATGTTCCCGGTAGTCCAATTACCGGCGGAACCTATGATCCCACAACCCAGCAGGTCGTTCAACCTTCGACCGCAGCATCCCAAGCTTCATCAAACGAACTTTTGGAAGAACTGAGACGCCTGCGCGAATCCAGAGAACAGGCTGCCCGTGTATTGGAAGAGCTTAGGCAACAACTTCAAGAGCTTGAAAAGGAAGCCGCTACACAGTAATTTGCAGGTATGTCATGTCTGCGTATGTGGGTCCTGAGTGTAGTTCCACACAGAGAAGGAACGTCTTTTTAAGTTATGGTCAAGGTGCGGATGTTTTTCCGCATCTTGCCCTTTGTTTTATGTATCTAACAACAAACAATTATACAAAGTGAGCATAGATATGAATAATATGTTGAGAGTTTTTGCGCTCACCGCGATTATACTTGCCATCTCCAGTATAGCAATTGCCCAGAACTCCGACCAAGTTAGCGATGAAGAACTATCTCGAATGATCCTGGACGAAATCAAAGCAGAGGGTCAACAGCTTGATGCAGATTTGGTCGAAACCCAAGAGATCATCCGCCGAATCAATGAGCTGAAATTTGGTAAGAAGGTTCAGGACAGAATTGCTACATTGGTGGAGGAGAAGGATGAAGAAGGCCTGAGGAAAGAATTTGATTCTTATGTACAACGTCTGGAAGGGTACTTTGTGACCGATGTCTTTCGGGCCGAAACCTTATTGGCTGAAATGAATTCCCTCTTCGGGGAAGTGCAGTTCCTGCAAAGTGAACTTTATTACTACTCTGGAGCGCTCGAGTATTATAAAGGTGACGACACAGCAGCAGTGAGGATTCTTGATCCGTTTTTCGAGCTGTATCCGGATTCACCGGTTGATGCCAAAGCACTGGCAATAATACTCAGATCCCTGATAAACAGCAATCAGGAAGCAAGAGCGGAAAGAGACTATATACTGATGTATCCTGATATAAACTCCTCAGAGATCGACTATCTTAGCGGACATATTTATTTCAACCTTGGCAGAGATTCTGAAGCAAGGGCTGTGTTCACCAAATGTAGCAGTGATGAGATTTATGGAGTGGATTCCGAGCTGATGATCGCTTTGATAGATGCTTTGGAACAGACTCCTGCCGAAGCCCTTGAGCAATTCGCTTTGTTGAATGATGTGGTTACGAACAACCCCTTCGTAATCCTGGCTCTTGCCAGAATATACATCCTCAATAGCGAGTGGGAAAAGGCGGAAGAACAGTATCAAAGATATTATGATCTGATGCGAACCCAAAGGGTGGATTTCTCTGCTTATGAAAGAGTGTTATCGCTCTTGAACTCAGGCCGGAAAGATGAGGCAAATACACTACTGAACGAACTGATTCAAAAGAAAGAGTATGGTGATTATTACACTACCCTACTGTTTATCTGGGCAGAGCTGCAGACGGATCAGGGCAAACGTCTCGATGCAATCGCCAAGCTGGACGAATACGTTGACTCTCTGGCAGATAACATTAACTTGATCCCCAGTAAACTCGAAGTTTTGAACATGATTATCCATGCAAAGGAGAGGCTGTATGCCGATCCTTCACAGGAAAACCTTGATCTGATACTGAAAGATTTTGATGCTATTGAAGCAGACCTTAATACTATACACACCACTCTGCTTGCCAATCCCGGTGCGATGAATTTATCCACTCTCGAAGGTCTACATAAATACGAGAAAAACGTCATTGCGCAATTCAGGCTATATTTTGAAGCCTATGTTAAGGCCAACAATCTGCGGAACATTCCGGATCAGGTAAGTATCGACGTCGTTGAAGCGATAGAAGAAACCTATGTTCGTGCAGAACTTGCCTATCAAAAGGTGAAGGACTATCTCGAAGCCATTGAATCCAGAGACTTGCAATTGCAGAGAAGAAAAGAAGTGGATCAGAATATTGCTGCCTATGACAGAATTCTGAACCTGATCGAGCAAACTCTGGCCAATCCGGAAGCCAAAGTTGATCGCGATGCCTGGCAGGCATATTTTCAGGAGTACTCAGAGAAGAAAGCTGAGGTTCTGGAGCTTGCCGAATACTATGATTATGACGATACCTTCGATCTGATCCGCCAGGAGATTGATCTGTTCTATGAAGACAAAGCCAATTACGACGCTTTTGCGGAGGCGGCCAAATACAATTACCGGGTGACTAAGCCAGCCATAATCGCCAATCGTGAGATGGGCTATGTAAGAGAAGAAATTGATAGAATCACAGTGATTCCACCTGAGTATGCCAGATTATTGAATACCTTCGAGAGTTCCCTGGCTAAGATCAGACAGGATATTCAAATCACTGAACTCCACCTGGCATATAAAGAGCTGGACAAAAAGAATAAAGAGCGGTTCAACAAAAACCTCACATACGAAGAGGGAAGCCGCGAGCTTGCTGATATCATCAACCAGATGAGAGCACTTTCTTCGGAGATGGAAGAATTTATCACCCAGAATCCGGATTATCCAGGCATGATGCAACCTGTGGGATTTGGTCATCTTACCGGCATTGCCAACCTCTATTATATCCTTGGTGAAATGCAATACGTCATTGCCGCCGGAGTTGATTACGATATGCAGGCCTATTATGCCAAAGCGCTGGATTATTACAGACTTTCGGTGGAGAAAGATCCCCAGTTCTATATGAAGGATGCTGCCTTATATAATGTTGGTTTTCTCAGCAGCTATCTGAAGGGGAGAGAATTTGATGTTCGTTACGATGCTTTCTATGAAGCAAATCCCAATGCTTTGGTGCGTCCTGACGATCTGAGAATCTCCGAAGAATACTATGCAGAGGCCATTGCTGCTTACACAGAAATTGTGGAAAACTATCCAAGCTCTGTTCTCTTTGATGAAGCAGTGTATCTTTTGGGGATGCTGTACTTTAATATTGGATCTGATGCTTTGGAAACCACACAATATTATGCCCGGGCCAGAGACTACTTCAATATCCTGATTGCCAGACCAGAAAGTAAATATGAGTACGACGCTCTGTACCGTAGAGCTGAAACCTATAGCTTCAGTAATGATGAAGAGTCTTTTATCAAAGCAACAGAAGATTTCATAGCTCTTATCAATGCCATCGGTGAAGGCAAGATCACGGACCAGACCAGGATCGTCGAATATACGAATTTTGCCTCCCAGTACATTCCATATTGCATTGTTGCTACCGATGGTGCAGATTTCAAATCCAAAGCCAGAGGAGCCGAAATTATCACCCGTTATGTGAGTTCCTTCCGCAACCGCGAAATACTCTACATGATCCTGGATGAGGTGATCTCCCGTAAAATGCTGCTTAATGCTCCCAGGCAAGCGATAGACTTCATGGAAGCAAGATTGATCATCGATCCTCTGACCCTTGAGAATCCCACTCGTCTGGATTCTATCCGAACGGCTTATTACTGGTATCAAAACGACCTCAGGGATAATGAGGACATCAATACCATCATATCCGAAATTGACAACAAAATGATTCAACTCTTTGGATACAATTCCGATTGGTATGTAGCCAACAAAGATAAGGATATTAGTGCTCAACTGGTATTTGTAAAACGTGCTTTTGATGATATTGAAGCCCGGCTTCTTGCCAGGTTTGATACCGAACCAAGCTCTGGAAACATACTCGCATATCAGAACCACATTACCAACTATGCTTCTTTCAAGGAACTACATGGGACTGATTTCGAGGAATGGTATCTTACAAAGAAGCAAAACGTAGTTTCACTGACCAATGATCTGGCTGAAAGAACAGGAACAACCCAGAATTATGTGGCTGCCATAAGCGGCATTCATGCTTTTAACGATACTTACCAGCAAAACCCCAGATTCTTTGTGAATGAAGGTCTTGCGCATCAGTATGCAAAATATATTCTCGATACCTTCGGTCAAGAATCACATGTCAACCCGATCATAATAGATTCACTTGGGAACCAGGTGGTATCCGCAGATACGATCAATGCTTACACCTACTATCGCCAAATAGCTTCCCGCTATCTGAATGTCCTGGTTTCCGAGCAATACTCATCTGAAGAAAACATTAAGCTATATGCCAGCCTGCTTCTCAACCTGGCTGATATGGAATATAACCGTAACGATGCTGCACAAGCTCAGAAGGATTATGCTGCCATTCTGGCCTTATCTGATGATGTGGCGAATCCCTTCAAACGCTGGATCTATCTACAAATGGCTTATATGGCTGAAAACGAAAAGAACTATAGTGTAGCTGAAGACTGGTACAAAAAAGCGATTCCTTATGCCACAGACGATAAGGACCGCGAAGAGATCCGTCAGAGCTCCATCGCCATGATCAACGAAAGCCGTAAGAAAGCAGAAGTGGACAACGACTACATGAAACTTGCCCTGGAAAGCCTGAGAATGGCAGAATCTTTTGAGGCTACCGACAAAGAAAAAGCCGAAATCTTTAAAATGGCAGCCCAGAAAGCCTATAAAGATGGTAAAGAGTATCAAAAGAGTATTGGTCTGTTGATGGAAGTGGCCTCGGATAAAAAAGACGTCAAAGTGGTATATGCTTTCTACTATGATGCCTGGACAATTGCAGATTCTCTGATGACTAATAAGGTTCTGGCAGATTCATTGAAACAGAGTTTCATTGGAAAGTTTCCCGCCAGCAACGAAACCTTTGCTCTCAGGGTTCAGAAGCTCCAGGATATGGCCAAAAACGAATCCACCAAGGCGCAAGCTGGAGAAATGTATCTTGAGCTTCATGACGAAGTGGTAGCCTAAAAGATTGATAGTGGGGAAGTTACTCCAGAGCAGATATACTTGGAAGCCATCG
>JAQUHL010000113.1 GCA_028683635.1 Candidatus Cloacimonadota bacterium | reverse complement strand
CAGATCAGGAAAGACCTTTCTGCCCTGGCTCTGGGAGAGATCGATATTGCCATTGGCACCCACAGGATTATTTCGAAGGACGTGCGGTTCAAAAACCTGGGACTGCTGATCATCGATGAGGAACACCGCTTTGGAGTCCGGCACAAAGAAAAACTGCGCAAGCTCCAGTCCAACGTCGATACCCTTTATATGAGCGCCACCCCGATCCCCCGTACCCTCAACATGGCACTTGCCAGGCTGAAGGAAATCTCGCTGATGCAGACCTCTCCCAAAGAGCGTTTACCAATCCGGACGATCATAACTCCCCGGGATATGGAAGTCATCAAAGATGCCATCCGCAGGGAGGTTGACCGGGGAGGGCAAGTCTTTTTCCTCCACAACCGGGTTCAAACCATCGAAACCGTGGCGGCCGAACTGAGGGAAGCCATGCCCCATGTCCGCTTCATCGTTGGCCATGCCCAGCTAAGCGAACACCAGCTTGAAAGTGTGATGGATGCTTTCATGGATCATGAATACGACGTCCTGATCTCCACCACCATCATCGAAAACGGGATAGATATCACCAATGCCAACACCATAATCATCGACCGGGCAGATACTTTCGGGCTTGCTCAGCTCTATCAGATGCGGGGCAGAGTGGGCAGAAGCAACCGGCGGGCTTATGCCTATCTGCTGATTCCCAAGGGTATTACAGGTGAAGCCCGGCACCGCCTGGAAGCGCTTACCCAATATGACTATCTGGGAGCCGGTTTCCAGGTTGCCCTGCGCGACCTGGAAATCAGGGGAGCCGGAGCTATTCTGGGCACCAGACAAAGCGGAGTGATCCAGAACATCGGGTTCAACTATTACAACCACCTGCTGGAAAAAGCTATCGAAGCTGTGCAAAATAACCAACCAGAGCTCTTTCTCCAGGATGATTACCCCGAAGCCAGGCAGGCTCTCAAAACCGAGATTGACCTCTATTTCCCACCGGATTATATCGCTGATGACGAAGAACGGCTGCGCATCTACCGCCGGCTCAATGAACTGGATGAAACCAGGGAGATAGATGATTTTAGCAGGGAACTCCAGGATCGCTTTGGCAAGATCCCCGAGAAGGCGGAATGGCTACTGAAGTATTTCAAGCTCAATCTCTTGTCCCGCAAGGCAAACCTGCAGAATACCCATGTCCGGAATGGCAGGCTCGTCCTCGATTTCAAAACCGAAGCTCTTCCTCCCAAGGAACGCATCCTGCTCTTCTGTTCCAAGCTGAAGTATCCCTTCAAGATAGATGGCTCCAAGGGAATCAAGATCACGATCGAACTGGATATCCACGCCAGTTATATCGAGCAGTTCTCTTCCTCGATTGTCTTACTGGAGACCTATGCAGCCCTATGCCCTGAATAAGACCGTTGCACATCCCGATTTATCGAAATACAGACTACAAATATGCTGGTTGAGAGGCTTGTTTTTGTAAATCTATTCCCGCCCACCACCCCCAAAGGAGTGGGCTTCGCCCTACAACCCATTATTCAATTGTCTTTACCATTTCAAAAGTGGATACTTTTCAGCAGAAACAGCTTCGACTCCTCAAAACCATATAGATATGAAAAGGGGCTCACCAATGGCAAGCCCCTTTGTCTATGTATGTTACCTGTATGTTAGAATCTCTGGTTCAGCATCAGTTGCCAGGTAAAGACGCTGGTTCCTGCTTCGCTGTCCGCATCGTTTTTGTAAGTTTTGAATCCAAAGCTGGTATTGGCCGTCATATCCTGCCAGGGGAAGACGTCCACTCCCAGGGTATAGTAATTGTAGGTCTGTTTATCCTGATCTCCACCCAGATTGACGAGGCGATATTGGAGATAGGGTTTCAGTTTCTCCTGCCAGAGCAGGTACTCACCGCCCAGGAAGAGGTTGAAGTTAGAGTTCTTTGCCTTTTCATAATCCAGATCGATCGGCATGTAGGTCTTCTTGTCCTGTGTGTTTGAGGAGAAGACGATTGTAGTGCGCAGGGGCAGCTCGGTGTATTTGTTCTGGATGGAAAGGCTGATGTTGTTGTTTTTGATGTCATAGCTCTTGATCCAGGCATCAGGATCGGCGGCACTGCGGTTTTTGTTGTCGTCAACACCGGTTCGGAAGGTTAGATCGACTTGGGTGGGAACCATGGGAATCTGTTGGATATTGTATCCGACTCCGATGGTAATGGTCTGTGAGTTTCTTTCATAGGGGCTGAAGACAGTGTTCAGGGTATCCGCTACATCCATATTTTCCTCGTTTTTACCCATGTTTTTGTTGAATCCCAATTTCAGATAAGGAAGATTGGGGAACCTGACAATGGATTGGAGGAAATAGGAATCGTGAATGTTAGTTTCAGTGCGGTGACCAGAGATATTGTCCTCGATCCTATTGAAACCGAGGGTATTGAAGAGCAAGTTTTTGTAGTTGATCTGATCTGATACCGAGATCGTCCGGACGTCATTCATGAGATAATTTGTACTCATTGAGCGGAAGGAGGGAAACACTTCCGAATAGTTGAGGTTGAGGTTGTTTCCAAAGAGCACGGTTCTCATATAGGCATTCCAGGCCACCTGGCTGATGCTTCCCGGTTTGAGGGGTTCCATGTTTTTATTGATGATGAAATAGTCCTCATAATCCTGAGGATCTATCGAGAAATCCTCATCATCAAGATACTCCTGCAGGTCTTCCAGGGACATTGCTCCGGGCAGGGTGTTGCTGTTGTACATACTGCCTGCCACTTCAGCACCGACGACCGTTCGCTGTTCCGGAAGGTTCAGCCTGCCATCCATGCTGATAACAAGATTATCTCTGGCATAGCTGGTGTAGATTGTGTCGCCATCCGTATTGAAATAGCGGTAATGATCCTCGGATAGCGAACTGATGATATCCCGGTTTCTGCCGATGTTCAGTCCAAAAACATATCTGGTATCACTTCCAAGCTGTAAACGGGCAGCAACGGCTTCTTGCTTGAAAGTGCCTGTTTTGCGCAGGAAGCTGTCATAGATGGTGTTGCCTTCGTTATCCTCCACCGGATCTCCATTGACGTCGAGCTGAGGCAGTGATTCATAATAGAATCCTGTGGTCTTGCGGACCATCTCTCCATGGGCAATGAAGAGGGAAAGATATTTGCTATGCAGCCTGGAATAGATACCGCGCACGTTTTTGTTATTCATCACATAGGTGCCGAAATTGGGAGAATAATCCCCAAAATAGACATCGAGATAGGGTATCTGAATCCCGAGGGTATAGCGGTTTACCGGTTGGTCGTTATGATGCTCCCGGGAAGATACATAGAGATTGGTTTGATATTCCACAAACTTGTATGATCCATAAAGATCGAGCCGGGAGGCTGCATCATTGATACTTTCCCCGGGTTTGATCTCGTCTTCGGCAAAGCTTTTGTCGTAGGAATAGTTATAATAGTTAGAGATGAAGTTCCAGTTTCCCCTTAAGGATCCTGGCAGGATGGAAGTTCTGGTTCCGGGTTTGATCTCCTGTTTCCAGGTTTCGGAGTAGATTTCGGAGCCATCTTTCAAACTGGCGGTGACCATTGCAGCCTTGGGGCCTGGAGATGGTCTGCTCTCACGA
The DNA here is from genome assembly GCA_028683635.1 of Candidatus Cloacimonadota bacterium. Lineage (GTDB taxonomy): Bacteria > Cloacimonadota > Cloacimonadia > Cloacimonadales > Cloacimonadaceae > JAQUHL01. Next base: position 3,068 of record JAQUHL010000113.1, on the reverse strand, counting down.
TAGAGCAAGGTTCCTTGATTGATGGTAGCTCTCTTGGTAACGTCTTTGCCATTGACGATTACTTTGATGCTGTTCAGATCCACCTGGTCGGCTATAGCAAAAAAGGAGATCGCCAGAATGTAATCGTCGGCTGAGCTAAGTTCCTCGTCATCGCTCAGCAGGATGAAATCCTTGGAGACTGTTCCCTTGGGTTTTTCAGCATCCAATAGGAAAGCTCTTTGTTTGGGATCAAATTCCGGCAGGGTCTCGATTCTCTGATTGTCGAGAATGAACTCGAAATAATACTCCACGCCGAGTTCGGCATTGGCAATCACAGGAAGCATTACCCGCAGCCAGGGGCCTTCCGGAACTTCCGGGAAGACGTCTGCATCATCCCAGACTCCGGATCCCTTTGCCCGGTAATATATCTTGGCGGATACGATCTCATCGAAGCCTTGCAATACTTCAAGGCGCAGTTCGGTTTGCATCCCGGGGTTGAATTCCCGGGGCGGGGAATGCAGCACATTAACCGCACCCAGAGTAATGCCCGCCAGCAGTATCAGTACTAAGGTAACATATTTTTTCATATTCTCCTCGATTTTGGGGTACAAAGGGAAGTTCAAGCCTTAGTACCTGATCTCAATGTATTTGATGTTGCCGTTTTCATCCGTAACCTGGATTTTCATCGTGTTTTCGGTTCCTTCGGCATCAGCTCCAGCTTCTTCTTCCTCGAGATCAGTCATATCTTCCTCAGATGTTTCCTCAACGTTGATTTTACCATCGGTTCCCACGTTGGCAGTATTTCCAGATTCCACATCCTGACTTTCACCTGTTTCTTTGGATTCAACCTGAACTGTTCCTTCTGTGACGATAATCATGGTTTCACCCTTCTCATCGACCTTGGTAAGAAATCCGGTCCCTTTGACGGATGCAACGGTGGTGGGAGTTTCCACCTGGAAAGACCCACCGCTCACTTTGGTGAGGACGCTTCCTTTGGCAATCGAGACAGTTTTGCTCATCTTTCCAGCTTCGGAAGTGGCTTTGATCTGCACGGTGGAATTGGCAAACACCTTAATATTGGTGGTGCCATCCACAAATTTATAGGCAGCAAAGGATTCAGAACCGGTTTTTAGCTGGTCGCTATTTACCAGCATTTCGCCGCGTTTGGCAGTGAGGTTCTTGTTGGCACGGGTGAGATTCACTTTGCCTTTGACTGCTGATAGATAAGCCACCGGGCTTTGTGCTGCAAGCGAGAGTGCCACAATTACAAGGATCGTGATAAGTATTAGCTTTTTCATGGTAGACTCCTAACTAATTGTTGGTTATGTTTACTTGCATGTTTTCGCCGATCAGGGAATTGATCAGGTCGAGGGCTTCCTGGCCAGTATAGGTTCTACCATTCAAAACAACGACACCTGTGGGAGAATAACCCTGGCCGAGGAGGTTCTGGATTGCCGGATCGTTCAGGAAACTGAGGATGGCTTCGAATTCCTGGGGCATCGTTCCTGTCGTAGTATCAGAGGTAAATCTGAAAACAAACCAATTACTTACCAGGCTTCCGCCACCGCTCCCCTGTTCACGTTGAACCACCTTCCAGTTTTTCTCATTATAGAGCGTTGAACTCACCTGCCAGGCATAGTAGTAACCATCCCTGAAAGGAAGAAACTCGGAGAATTGGAAGACGGGTGGATTCTTGTCGTCTGAAGGGCTTTGGTAGAGAACACTTCCTTGGCGGGTGACGTTTTCCGCATTAGGCATGAGGGTGGGCGGAAATTCCTTTACCAGGATGGAGCAGGTATTCTGCCCGGTAAGGACGTTGTTCCACAAAAAGGTTACGGGAACTGTGCTCACCAGGGGCGGATTCTGGCCAATCGGAACTCCAGGATAGAGAAGAGTAATATTTCCGGCATTCTGGATGCGGATCACGAAGCTGGCCGGGGCAGTCCAAACACTATATGGTGCCACGGAAAATTCCACTTGCATAATCAGGGTTCCATCCGGGAAATACCCTGCAAACATGGCTTCCTCCAGGATCGGTACTGAATTGATGATCTGATCCAAAGAAACCGAGGGTGTGGGGCTCTTGAAGAAGAGACTGTTCGAATTGGTGATCAAATCCCTGTTTGTAACCGAAATGGTTCCTGTAATATCATCTTCCGATTCGAAGACGATTCCATTTCTGGGAAGAAGATCCTGGTTGTTCCATTTGAGCTGAGCCCGCATTTTGAAAGGGCCTGTGATATTGGAAATCGTAAGGGTGGTCATTACCGGCTGTTCCTGGGGTTTGACGGGATCGAAACTTGCGGTGCTGAGATTGTTCATAAAGATGTTTTGAGGGCTAAAGACGGCTGTGGGCTGGGCACAAAGGCTCAGCAAACCAAACACTGTGAGGGTAAATAACAGAATTTTCTTCATGGTTTCCTCCATTTAATATCTGTTCTCACTTCTTTTATTATTTTATCCAGAAGCTCACCAAAAGTGAACCCCTGTGCTTTTGCCGCCATGGGAGTCAGACTCAGAGGCGTCATCCCCGGCAGCGTGTTAACTTCAAGGAAATAGGATCTCTGCCCATCATAGCGGAAGTCGAATCGAGCGTAGCCCTCACACTCAAGCGCTTTCCACAAACGAACGGCATAGACCTGTAAAAGCAGGGCTTCTGCTTCATCTATCAAGGCGGGAGCGGTATAATCCGTCGTCCCTTTTGTATATTTACTCTTATAATCGTACCAGCCGTTTTTGGGAGCGATTTCCACCACTGGCAGAGCTTCACCCGCCAAAACCGTTACCGTTAGTTCCCGGCCCGGGATGAATTGCTCCAAAAGCACGCTGTTGCTATATTTAAAAGCTTCTGAGACTGCGCTTTTCAGATCTTCCATCCGGTGCACAATGCTGATCCCCACCGAGGAACCCGCATCATTGGGTTTCACTACCAAGGGTAAAGCGAGCCTGGCACCAATGGCGTCAAAATCTTTTATATCCTGATATTCGTCAAGTAACTTTTCACGGAAGATCAGGGCCTCGGGAACAGGGATGCCCTCGCTTTGGGCAATCAGCTTGGTTATGAACTTGTCCATGGATAGAGCACAGGC
>JAQUHL010000112.1 GCA_028683635.1 Candidatus Cloacimonadota bacterium | reverse complement strand
ATGCCCAATCAGCAAAGGTGGGGAAAGCATTGAGAATGGATCTTTTCTCCAGGGGATAATCAGTACTTTCTGCAATATAGAAAGCCCAGGGACAATAGTTATGGTTCTGGTAGGATTCGGGATAATCGGGATTTGTGACATCACTGAAATCATCTTCCGTGCTGAACAACGCCATATTGGCATAGCCAGGGATAACGGGATAATGCTTGAGGTGGATCTGGTAGCTCTGGTTGTTGTTGATGAAGATGAAGGGATTGAAGGGTGCGCTTGACCAGGGAATCCACACCATTTTGGTAGAATCCTTCCAATCCCAATTTTCAGTAACCTGCAGAGTAATTTCGTGAACGATATCCGCATCGGTATTGTGAGGGATCGTATGCTCGGTATTGAAAAATTCGGCAGGATCGTCACTAACAAGATCGCGGGCGTTGTTAAAAAAAACCAGGGTGTTTTGATCACTCACCCAGGAGGCAAAGCCATTCGTAGAAGTAGGTTGTGCGTCCGCAACAATATAGCTGGGAAGAGTCGTGGCAAAGCCAATAACTCTTCTGGCTCCGATTGCCCTGACCTTGTATTTGAAAACAAGCTCTGAAAGCTCCCAGGTTTCATCATCGTAAACTTCTTCCACATTGATATCGAGAACGAGGTCGTTTATATCGTAATCCCCGTTTTGTGGCCAAAGATCCTCATAGGCAAGCGTGGCATAATTACCCTCGCTGGGAGTAAAATAGCTGAAAGTGGATTTTGCTTTGGAACTCGTTCCCACAAAGGTGGCAGCCAGTTCACCATCAGAGGGAATGGATAACACTTTTAGAGCGCTATCCGTTTCGAGATAGAGCTTGTTTTCGTAGGAAGGAACCGTGATGTTGAAATCGAATATACCTTCGGAATTGGTTTTGGCAACCACCACATTCTTATCACCACTGCGATAAAGCCTGAAAGGAGCAAGGGGAATAGGATTGGATTGGGCGTCGATCGAGCTTAAGTTCAGATGCACAGGTTTAACTGTACTAAAGGTAAAATCTTCAGCTACCTTCAGATCATTCATACTGGTGATCTTGGCAGGCTCTCTTTTGTCGCAGGCCGTGATAATCAGAAGCGTAAGAATCAGGGCGATATGGACAAGTTTTTTCATTTGGGTCTCCTTGGTTCATTGAAACATCATACTTCACAAGTGCATAATGCGTTCCAAATCTATCTATTGTTACATTTAATTGTTATATATGTGTGTTACCTGGTTGTAGCTCTTATTCACTTGTGCATAATTTGCGATAATTCACATACTATTGTTGCGATTTGTGCACCATTTCATAACTCTGAATATAGTCCGAGATCCGGATGTATTTGGTCTTGGACAGCAGTTCCCGGAGTTTGGCTTCCACACTTTCGAGGTTGACATAGCTTTTAAATCGACGCAAAGGATTCATCTCAATCTTTGGATGCTCCATGTCGAGTTCCCGGGGATGGATGTAGATCAAGAGAGGCCTGGTTCTCAGCACCTCATCTGCCTTTACTGAAATCAAGCTGCGTGGAAAGAAGCGCAGATAGCATCCCCCAAACATACTGATCTTCAGGCAGGCAAGCCTGGCTACCGAGATGGGGATTTCGAAAAGCTTTCCATGAGTGGTATCGATCTCAAAGATGGCATCCCTTATACCCGGAACGATTTGATGTTTACGCCGATTGGGCAGCAGGGATGAATCATATTTGTAATCACATTGAGCAAGGGATTCGAAATACCAGGGGCAGCTTTTGTCAAAGGAAAAGCCTGCTGCCCGCCATCCCAGAACTTCGCTGCCGGAGATATCTTCCAAAAGCTTTTTGCTGGAGCTGGCATCCTGGATGAATCTTTCTTTTCCCTGCCTTGCCACCACAGAGTGATACATGCCATGGGAGGCTACTTCATGCCCCCTTTTCAGCGCTTCTTTTACCAAAGCTGGGAAGCGTCTGGCAATGTAACCCAGAAAGAAGCAAGTGGCCTTGGCCTGGCAGCTATCCAGCAAATCAAAGTGGGCATAAAGTCCCTTTTCCACCCGACTGGGGATCAGATCCCAGCTTTTGAGCGAGGGGGTTCCTTTGACATCGAGGATGTGATAATAATCCTCAACGTCGATACTGTAAAAGCCCGGCTGATTTACCTGCAATGATCCCCCCAAAAAAGAGAACTCCTACAATAAGCTTTTATTGCAGGAGTTCTTGAGCAAGCAGCAACGGTGAATCCAATCACCTGTGTGCAAGCTAAATGAGAGGCTGGATTTGTCAATAGATTATTTTTTATTCTGTTCATCTTTCAGTTTCCGCCACCACTCGAGGCGTTTTTCTATCTCTTTTTCAAAGCCGTATTCACCTGGCCGGTAATAGACCTTTTCCTTCATCTTATCCGGGAAGTATTTTTGGTAATGGTATTTGTGTTCATACTCATGGTCATAGGCATAGTCTTTTCCATACTCAAGCTCTTTCATAAGCTTGGTGGGAGCATTGCGAATGTGCAGCGGAACTCCCAGGTGGCTGGTCTTTCTGGCATCTTCGGCTGCCTCTGAATAGGCAACATAGAGGGAGTTACTTTTGGGTGCCGTGGCAAGATAGACTACCAATTGAGCCAGGGCATTACTGGCTTCCGGCATCCCGATAAAGTGGATGGTATCCTTTACGGTAATAGCCTGAACCAGAGCGTTGGGATCTGCCAGGCCCACATCCTCGCTGGCAAAACGGATCAGCCTACGCACCAGGTAGAGAGGATCCTCTCCTGCCTCGAGCATCCTGGCGAGCCAATAGAGCCCAGCTTGCGGATCGCTGCCTCTTAAGGATTTGTGCAGCGCAGAGATCAGGTTATAATGCTCCTCCCGGTTTTTATCGTAAAACATGGTCTTTTTGGCCAGAATTTTGGCAAGATCCCCGGCTGGTGGATAGGGATTCTGCCTCAGGTAGGGAGCGAGCAGTTCGAGGTAGTTCAAAGCCCGGCGGGCATCTCCCCCGCTTTGGGAAGCTATCCAGATTTTGGCGTCCTCGGAGCATTCAAGCTCAATTTCTGCACAAGCTTTGGCTAGAATTTGGGTTAGATCCTCTTCGGAAAGCATCTCCAGAACAAAGACGTGGCATCTGGAAAGCAGCGCTGGAATCACTTCGAAGGAGGGATTTTCCGTGGTTGCTCCAATCAGGATGACAGCTCCGCTTTCCACATAAGGAAGGAAAGCATCCTGTTGAGATTTGTTGAAGCGGTGAATTTCATCGATAAACAGGATGGTGGCTTCGTTTCTGGTACGGTGCATATAGTCTGCATCTCGCATAACGCCTTTGACGTCATTGATCCCGGAAAGCACTGCACTGAAATGAACAAAGCGGTTGGGAGCGGATTTTTCGATGATTCTGGCAATCGTGGTCTTTCCAGTGCCGGGTGGACCCCAGAGGATGAAAGAGTGATATTTCTGGGTACGAATCATTCTCTGTAGCAGAGAATCCGGTGCTATCAGTTTTTGCTGGCCTCTTAAGCTCTCGATGTTTTGCGGACGCAGCTTTTCCGCCAGCGGAGTGGACTTCGAGCTTAGCTCACTTTCTTCAAAAAGGGTGGTCTGGTCCTTTTTCATGTTTCAAACCTTTCCAGATAGAGGCTGATTGCTGCCTCACCAATCGGAGCGAAGGGATTCATGCAGATAAAATCCCGCAAATCTTCCACGGGTACGAAAAGAATCTCGCTGTGTTCCGAACAATCTATTGCTTCTGTCGTCCTGGCACTGAGTTCCTGGCTGCTCAGCTTCGTCTTGAAATGGCACAGGATCTCCGGCTTTTTCATCCCCAGGTTTTCACCCAATCCCAGGCAATGGCAGAAGATGAAATCCCCATATTCCAGGTTCAGTTCTTCCTTGAGCTCCCTGAGCATGGTCAGAATGGGGTTCAGAGTGGATATCTTCCTGGAACCTAAACCAAGTTGTTTCATCAAGGGAAGCTGATCCTTCCACTGTGTCTTAAGCTCCAGGGTCCCACCCGGAACATGCCAGAGCCCTTTCCCCTCGGCCAGAGTATTGCTTCTTTTTCCTATGACAACTGTGGCATCAAAGGTCTCCACCAGGGCACAAACCGCCAGAGCATTTGCCAGGGAAGCAGGATCTGCAATTAAGTTTGCATTTTGCACATTTGTCCCAAAGAAGGATTTGTAATCCGTCTCCTGGAGAGAGAGCCTCAGGATTGCTCTTCCATCCGGGGATGGCTTGATCTCCGATCCAATATAGCTGAGTACTCTGCCATTGTAAAGCCGGGTGTCAGGATTGAGCCGGGCTTCTTGCCAGGCGCAATTGATCAGCTTCTTCACATCGGCAGGATAGCTTTTCTTGCCGGGCAGCAGCTCGATCTCGAAATCCCCGGTAGCAAAGAGCCCCCTGTGTATGATCCGAAAACGCTTCATAATCAGGCTTCGAGGAGGAGAACAAACTCCCCCTTGGGTATCTTTTTGGAAAGCTCAACCAGTTCCGCCAGGCAGCATCGGATAACCTGCTCGTCCGGGAAGCTGAGCCTGTAAAAGAGGATAATCTTCCACTGTTTTCCAAATACAGAAAGCATGTCCGTCGCCAGAGCTTTAAGCCGATATGGTGCTTCCAGAATGAAGTGGTCCAGCTTCAGATTTTGCTTGATTTGCTTCAGTTCACTTATGCGAAGCTCCCGATTGGCACTCAGGAAGCCATAATATACAAATCGCTCCATCCGCTTTCCGGAAAGCATGATGGCATTCATCAAGGAGGATGCCCCGGGAAGAGCTTTTACCTCGATCTTATTCTGATAGCACAGAGCCACCAGATCTGCTCCTGGATCTGCAAAGCAAGGTGTTCCAGCATCCGAGATCAAGGCATAAGTTCCACTGCGCTCTACAAATAAACGGATGAATAGTTCCTGCAGTTCTTGCCGGGAAGTATGCTCATTCAGGAAATAGAGTTCCAGTTCAAGCCCAAAGCGCTTGAGAATTGCTGCCCCAATTTTCCGTTCTTCGCAGATCAGGGCATCTGCTGTTTTAAAGGCCTGAATTGCCCTGAGACTCAGATCATCCGGATTGCCAATGGGCATGGCTATCAGCTGAAGAAGTGATGCCAAACCTCAATCTTCCATGAAGCCATTGAGTTCAGAAGGATCATACCATTGCACAACTCCCTGAAGTCTCTGTATTTCATTGAGGAGGAATGTTTTGTGATTCAGTTCTTCCTCGGCAAAGTGTATAAGAAGTTTTTTCAGGCTTTCTTCCTGGGAGTGTTCTGCCAGAAGCAGGTAAGAAGCATGTGCGATTTCCTCCCTGGAAATGGCATATTCGAGCACTGCTTTTGCTTCCCGAATCTTGACCTGCCTGATATCCTGGATCTTGTCTGGATCAACATCCGGCTCTTCCCCTGGGAATTCTTTTTTAAATATGGCTCTCAGCTTTTCCTCGTGCATTTTTTCCATAGGCACAAGATTTTTAAAAAGTGTGCTGGTTTCAGGATTCATAAAACTCTTGGCCAGAGCTTTATACAGGTTCTGGGAACTGATTTCTGCCTGGATGGCAAGTTTTAGGGCCTCACGTCTTTCCATTTTTTATACCTCTTAATCTATATGGTTTGTCGGATTAACTCAATAGCTTTGATCTGTCTCAAACGCTTGAGCGGTAAGATGGCACTCAAAATCGTGATGGTAAAGGAGAGCAGAATCACAATGATAACATCGGCTGCCTGAACATGAACGGGCAAAACAATGGCATCCGTGGAAGAAAACGCCAGGCGGATCAAACCAAATCTGATCTGCAGGAAAAGCAATATTCCCGTAATAACCAGGCCCATAAGTATCCCTCCCACGCACAGGATAAGCGCCTTGTAGATAAAGAGATTGCTCAAATCCCGCTCTTCGAATCCAATTGCTTTGAGCAAGCCCAGATCCCGTTTGCGTTTGGCAATGGTTTTTAGCATATTTCCCGTCAGGTTGAAGGAGGCAATGATATACATGAACATCATGATAACGAACATAATATACTTTTCCATCCTGATAGCGCTATACAGGCTGGGATCGAAGCTGCTCCAATCCTTGATCTGGTACTGGGGAAAACTCCGTTGTAACCTGGATGCATAAAACGAAGCCTTGCGAAAGGAAGGGGTTTTGATTTCCAAATAGTCCACCGCATCCCCATATCCTCCGAAGTATTGGGCAAGCTCGAGAGGGATATAGGAAAACAGCATGTCATATTCCGGCATCCCGGCATTGAAAAATCCTGCTACCTTGACGGTGCGTACCTTGGGTGTAAGCCCAAAGGCCGTTGGTTCACTAAAAACCGGAGACATCAGGATCAGTGTCTCCTCCAGCCGGGCATCGAGTTTGTATGCAAGCCCGGCTCCCAGGATAATCCCATTATCTGCAAAGACTTCAGGAGAGGGATTGGAGCCGATCATTCCCTGTTCAATGGCTGTTTGGGAGCCATCGAGGTTTTTGTAGGAAGGCAGAAGATTGCGGCTAACCGTCCTTTGGGCATCCAGTTCAATCCCAAAACCAGTGGTGGGAATCGCAACATTGCCCTTCTTGATAATCAGCTCCTGGCGAATAGCTGCAGAGACGGCAAAACCCTCAGCCTTGATCTTCCCCATCACTTCCCGATAGTCTTTGAGTGGAGAAAAATCCGGGTTTGAGAGCTTTACTTCGGATTGGGTGCCGATGATCCTTTTCTGCATATCGATCCTGAAACCATTCATCACT
>JAQUHL010000111.1 GCA_028683635.1 Candidatus Cloacimonadota bacterium | reverse complement strand
GCCTTCGCTTCAGATTTGATAAGTGATATCCTCATGTGTACCAAAGAACCGACCATGGTGCTTACCGGGCTAACCAATACCCAGGTGATCCGGCTGGCAGATATGATCGATATCGTGGCAATCGTCTTTGTCCGTGGTAAAAGGCCGGCCCAGGAGCTGGTCGAAATGGCTACGGAGCGTTCCCTGCTTTTGATCACTACCAAGATGACTCTTTACCGTTCCAGCGGTTTGTTATACAATTCCGGGCTGAGAAGCTGTAAGATCTGAGCATGGCAGAGTACTGGAATATAAATCCCGAGCACGAATCTGCTGTGAGGGATTTTTTTACCTCGGTTCCTGAGGCTGATGTGGTGCTTGACTTTGAGATCGGAGAAAAGGATTTTGTAAATTCCGGCAAGGGTTCTGCAGAAGTGAAGAACACGCTGAAGCGTTTGGGCATTGGCCCGGAAACGCTGCGCCGAATAGCCGTGGCTTCCTATGAAGCCGAAATAAACGTCACAGCGCACTCCCAGGGTGGCAGGATGGATAGCTATCTCTATGATGAGTTTATCCTGATCCGCTTCACAGACAAGGGTCCGGGGATTGCCGATATCGAACAGGCCATGGTTCCGGGATTTTCCACGGCAGATGATCTGGTGCGGGAAATGGGTTTTGGAGCCGGATTGGGCCTGCCAAACATCCTCAAAAATTCTGATGCCCTGCATATCGTCTCTGCCCAAGGCGAAAGCACGAGGGTAGAAATCATGATTTTTTATGGAAACTGATATGTCCGAAAAACGCTATTACCATGCTATTCAGATACTTGACGACAATTGCACCGGCTGCACAGCCTGTGTGCGAGTCTGCCCAACAGAAGCCATCCGGGTTCGGGATAGAAAAGCCACCATCGATCAAAACCGCTGTATTGACTGTGGTAATTGTGTCACTGCCTGCCAGTTTCATGCCATCATACCCCGCTCGGACCCCCTGGATATCATCCAAAACTTCAAATATAAAGTGGCTATTATTTCTTCCTCCTATGCCGGTCAGTTTAGTGAAGACGTGTCCTATCCGGTTGCCAAACAAGCCCTTCTGAAGCTTGGCTTCGACGAAGTGGCGGAAGAATCCTATGTAACTGAATTTGTGATTCGCATCATCCGGGATTACATCCGCACCCACAAAGAAATCCGTCCGATCATTTCCAGTAACTGTCCAGCCGTGGTGCGTCTGATCCAGGTGAAGTTTCCCTCCCTCTTGCCTAATATGCTTCATCTGGAAGCACCGATGAGCATTCTGACCCGTTTCATCCGGGAGGAAGTACAGCGCAGCAAAAACCTCAAGGAAGATGAACTGGGAGTGTTTTTGATCGTACCCTGCGTGGCACATGTAACCGCTGTACACCAGCCTGAGGGAGCATATAAACACCTGCAAGACGGGGCTTGTTCCGCTGGGATGATCTATGGAAAGCTCAAGGATCTGCTCAAGAACATCCAAAACAACCCCCAGGAAATTGACACTTATGAAAAGGGGCTCACCTGGGCTCTCTCCGGATTGGAAGGGGAGATGGCGGAGGACAAAGATATCCGGGCTCTGACTGTGAACGGAATCGAAAACGTGATGGAAGTGCTTTCCAAGGTGGAGGATCACTACCTCGATCAATATGATTATATCGTGCTGAGGAGCTGCACAAACGGGTGTGTGGGTGGCTGCCTTAATATCGAAAATCCCTTCGTGGCTATGAGCAGGATCAAGAAACTTATCCGGGAAGGGAAGCCCTTCGATTTTGATACCACTGAACTCGATGACCTTTACAAGGAAGGCGAATTTGCAGTGGTTCCCCTCAAGCCCCGTTCCATTATGGAACTGGACAAGGATATCAAGACTGCGATCAAGAAAATGAAACAGATCAATGAATTCCTGATCATGCTGCCGGGTTTGAATTGCAGTGCTTGCGGATCTCCCACCTGCTATGCCCTGGCAGAAGACATCGTGCAAGGCAAAGCTACCATCGACGATTGTGTGGTGCTCCTCAAGAGACACACGAAAGAAGAGGAGCAGTAATAACAATATCCATTGTTAAAGACCGTTGCACATCCCGATTTATCGAAATACAGATTTCCAAACATGCTGGTTGTGAGGCTTAGCTCTGTAAATCTATTCCTACCCACCACCCTTATGGAATGGAGCGCTGCCCCATACTCCGTTAAAGACCGTTGCACATCCCGATTTATCGAAATACAGATTTCCAAACATGCTGGTTGTGAGGCTTAGCTCTGTAAATCTATTCCCGCCCACCACCCTAAAAGGAGTAGGGCTTCGCCCTGCAACCCATTATACAGTTTCCACTTTGAAATGACATAATCAAACGGGGCATGGGGCGGAGCCCCATATAATATTGGGTGGTGGGCTGGGCATGGATTATGTCATTTCAAACTAAACACGATATTTTTCAATGGTCTTTTTCAATGTAGCTATAACATAAAAAGGCACAAGCTTGCCGAAGCAAGCTTGTGCCTTTTTTTATAATAAAGTTTTGCGTTCTATTTGATAATCTTCAGCCTGCTAATCTCATCCGCCTTTTGCAGAGGAATCAGCAGTTCTTTGGTAGGTGAGTGGTAGATCAGATCCGCAGGTGTGATATATTCAGTTTCGAGGGGAATGATCTGATTCTGTTCCGGAGGGATGCGATAGATCTTTTGTTCTCCCCAACTTGTGAAATAGATGGCTCCGTGTTCTTCCTCACCTTCGCCATGTTCTTCCACGATCGTGATCCCATCAAGCTGGTTGTATAGGGTGCTGCGGAAGATGCTGATCTTTTTGTCCCGCATGTCATATTGGAGGATGGGGGCATTATCAGTGAAGCAGGTAATCAGCATCCGGTAGCTGGAGCGGTCATAGGCGATACCGTTGGGACTGGCCAGAAGGGGATCGGTAATGGTATCTACCAGTTGCCTGGTGTTCTTGTCATAGATAAAGAGGGCATTTGCTTCCGTATCAGTCAGATAGATAATGCCATTCTCATCTATTTCGATATCGTTGAGGTTCCTGGCTCCTTCGATGCTATAGGTCTCGGAAATAGCGCCGGTCTTAAGATCAATCGCCCTGAGTTGGGAAGCATCTGCCACATAGAGATAGACATCTCCAATCTTAAGCCCTTTGGGGGATTTCAAGCCTTCGCTGACGAAGGGGGTGATCTTTCCATCCTTGTCCATGGCGGCGATGGTGCCACTACCGGTATTGGAGATCAAAAAGCGATCATTCACGGAATCGTAAACAATGCTTTCGGGACCCTTTAACTGCCCCTTGCTTTGAAAGACAAACTCGCGCAGCAGAAAGAAAATCAGCGCAGCGAGGATCAGAATCAGGATTATATTGCGTAGTTTTTTCATATTTACTCCTTGATCTGCCATTGGCAGCCATCCTTGGTATCCTTGATTTCGATTCCCAGAGCTTTCAGATCGTCCCGGATCCTGTCCGAATGCGCCCAATCCTTTTGCTCCCGGGCTTGTTTGCGATAGGAGAGGATGAGCTCGACCAGGCCGGCACTGAGCCCCGAGAGCCTGGAGTCCTGTTTCTTATCATAGTTGGCAAAGAAGCCCAGCACTTTTCCCAGTTGGAAAAGGGTATAGGCAGCCCATTGTCTGTCTTCAAGGTTGTGATCCTGCTTTTTGGCAAGGCTGGCCAGATCGAAGAGGATGGCAATAGCCTTGGCTGTGTTGAAGTCATCCTCAAGAGCTTGGATAAAGCTCTGTTTTGCCTCCGGAATCAGCTCCAGCCCTTCTGCCATAAGCTTTTGGGGTTCCATTTCCTTGAGGGCGGAATAGAAATTTTTCAGGGCCCGGGAGGCTTCCTCCACCAGTTCCCTGTCAAAATCAATCGGGGAGCGGTAATGCTTGGAAAGGAAGAAGAGACGGAGCACCTCTGCGTCATATTGATCGAGAATATCCCTCGCCGTGAAAAAGTTCTTCAGGCTTTTGGACATTTTTTCCCCATCGATATTGAGAAAACCATTGTGCATCCAATAGTTGGCAAGAGGTTTACCCGTCATGGCCTGAGCCTGGGCCAGCTCGTTTTCGTGGTGAGGGAAGATGAGGTCTATCCCGCCGCCATGGATGTCAAAGGTCTCACCCAAATACCTTCTGGACATCACCACGCATTCAGTATGCCAGCCGGGGCGTCCCTTTCCCCAAGGGCTGTCCCAGACCGGTTCTCCGGGTTTGGAAGCTTTCCAGAGGGTAAAATCGGCTGGATGCCGTTTGTTCAGATTCTCCAGAACCCTGGCACCAACCATCTGTTCATCCACTTTCTTGCCGGAAAGCGAGCCATAGGATTCCAAAGCCTGAGTGGAGAAATAGACATCTCCCTCTGCTTCATAGGCATAGCCCTTCTTCTCAAGCTCATGGATGAAGGCGATGATCTCTGCCATCACTTCTGTAGCCCGGGGCTGGAAATCAGGTGGCAGCACTCCCAAACGGGAGCTATCCTCAAGAAAGGCCTGGGAATATTTCTCGGCAATGGCAGTAAATGGCAGCTTCTCATCATTCGCCTGGGCAATGATCTTATCATCGATATCTGTAATGTTTTGCACATAGGTAACATCATAACCGCACCAGAGGAAGTATCTGCGCACCACATCGAAAAAGAGGAAGGCCCGGGCATTGCCAATGTGGAAATAGTTATAGACAGTCGGTCCGCAAGCATACATCCTGATTTTTCCGCTCTCGAGGGGGATAAAATCTTCTTTCTGACGGCTCATGGTGTTATAGATTTTCATTATTTACTCCGTATGTACATGTAGAGGGACAAAAAACGGATTGACATTCCTGCGTCAATGTTTTTTTGGTTCAGGACAGTAAGTATGGGCTCACTTGGAAAGGACGCCATCCCACCTGTCGATATGGATTATACTCTCCCACTCAGGTGAAATGCGGATCGAAGTGATCCCTGATAAAGATCAGGAAAGGAAAATAACGCACCCCCTATGAGTAGATTGAAGATTGAACGCCATACAGCCAGGCTGCTTTTGTGGTCTGCCCTGTTCAATGGCGTGGTACTGAGCCTGAACCAGACGCAGGATATCATTGCCCGCAAGGCCTTGCTTGCCAAGGATTGGCAGTTGATGCTGATCACCATGATCTGGCCTCTCGCCAACCTGTGCTCGATCTGGTGGGGCAGGATCTTTGAGCGATCTTGCCACAAGAGCCGCTACTTCCTTCTGGCGGGGGTTTTGGGAAGGCTCAGCCTGGTCTATGCCATCTGGCTCAGCACGATGAATGAATACCTGGTGGTGCTTACTCTGATGTATGCGTTCAATTCTTTGCTGGTACCGGCCCAAAACACCATCTACCAGAAAAATATCGATCTCACCCGCAGGGCAAAGGTCTATGGCATCACCATTTCTGTGGGGATGGCGGTTTCGATCGGGGTAAGCTTTCTGGCGGGAAGGCTGCTGGACCTTAATGAATCCTATTTCCGCTGGTTATTGGCTGGAACGGGGATCTGCGGATTCATCAGCACCACCCTGCTATACAAGATCAGGATCCAGGATGGCGAGCCCTGCGCCGAACGTGAACCGGCAGCCCTGAAGGACCAGATCCTCGATCCGGTCCGGAGAATGCTCAAGGTGCTGAAGGAAAACAAGGATTTTGCCAAGTTTGAACGCAGCTTTTCCATCTATGGAATGGGATTTATCGTCATGACGCCCATCATTCCCATCTATCTTGTGAACTATCTGAAGCTCAGCTACACGGCAAATTTTCTGGCCAAGGGAATTCTTTCCCAGGTAGGAATGCTCCTGCTTTCACCCTATCTGGGCAGATTGCACGACCGCTATCATCCTTTCAGGTTTATCTCCATTGCTTTTGCCACTCTGGTTTTATTCCCGGCTCTGATCATTTTGTCCTCGATGTTTATGCAGATTAGCTATCTGGCTGTGGCTTTGGTGTTTATCGCCTATCTGATGTATGGAATTGCCATGTCTGCCGTCAACATTGCCTGGAATATGGGTTCCATCTATTTTGCCGGCAAGGAAGATGCCGCCATGTACCAGAGTGTGCACGTCACCATGACGGGGATCAGAGGTTTGATAGCACCGGTCCTGGGTTTTGTGCTCATGAGACTGATCGGAATCATGGCAGTCTTTGGAGCTGCAGCCTTCTTCCTGATCCTGGCATCCCTTATCAGTTACCGGGATTACAGGCACTTAAAGCTCAGGAAGCTCAGCACTTAGATACTGATCTTTCCCGCCTCAAACATGCTATTCCCCCTTCACCCGCATATTGGAGCGGATCTTAACAGCCTCCTCCGGCAGCTCCAGGGCTTCATAGACAAGGGCATATTGCTCGAAGAAGTCGTTGAAGGAAATCCAGAAATCATCCTTCCTGGCTTCCGTGATCCCCAGTTTCTCTCCAAAGGTTACCACATAAAATGAGGCGAAGAGATACTCGTTTTGCTTGGAAGCTGCATGTTTGAGCGCTGCCAGATAATCCTGCCTCTGGAGCATGTTCTTGATCAGGATTGGGTTAAAGTAAAATCCATAATCCTTGAAATCCTGTTCCGATAGCTTTTCCAACGAAGAAGCTGTGATTTTGCCGGATTGACCCATTTTGTGATAAGCCAGGATCAGCATGGCTTCGGTGTTTCTGAAAAAGGCTTGGACACCAAGCAATTCAACATTCGTGTTCATAGCCAGGGTTTTTATATAGATGGGAATGGCTTTTGAATATTCTCCCGTGCTCAGATAATGATCTGCCACATATTTCTGGAGGA
>JAQUHL010000110.1 GCA_028683635.1 Candidatus Cloacimonadota bacterium | reverse complement strand
ATTCCAATTTCCCCTCATGATAAAGCTGAACAAGCTCTTCCAAAGGAATATTGGGAACTCCGATTATTACAGAAATGCCGTTCTCAGCAAACAAAGCCTGAGCCCTGGACCCCATACCTCCGGCAATGATGACAGTACAGCCCAAGCCCTTCAAAAATCTCGGATGCGAGCCCGGCTCGTGGGCTGGCGGATCTATCATTTCGCTCTTGATGATGGTGCCCTGATCGAGAGTGTAAACTGCGAATTTTTCACAATGCCCAAAATGAGCACTGAGCACTCCCTGAGTAGTCGGTATGGCAATCTTGGTAAGCATCTGGAACTCCTTTATTCTCTTTTCAATTTCAGTTCAATAGAACATATGCTCATTTTGAGATACACCGTCTTTTGTCAAGATTATTATCTGACCTGCTGGATATCTGCTTACATGGATAGGAGATACGTACTATAGTTATAAAGAGTCAGTGAAATCTGCAATTCCGCTCACCGAAATCTGTAAATGGAGGGAAATAGTTTTGAACCTTCTTAAAAAAACCTGTTTAGAATATCGATATCTGCTAGCTGGATTTTCTACCAACATGATATGAAAAGCATTTCAAAACACCGCCATTCACTTCCATCAAATTAAGTGAACTAAAGTATTATCGCCCAGAGTGAAACGGAAGTTTATGATTATAGTATCGAGATAAAAATTCCTTCATTGTGCTGTTTACTCGTGTGCTATCCATTTTAGAAGTATTCTTGTTAATCAAGCATACTCTAAGGAAGTCTTGATTCTCAACAACATCATAGTTATCCGAAGACTTGCAATATGTTCGTGAATAGTTCTGTGATTCGAGAACTGAAACTTGTTTGGGTGAGGTTGGGACCCATTCAGTCCCATTGAAAGCAAGCACCTTCTTATGAATGATATCGTACACTACAGATATATCACCGGGAATTATCTGTAATTCTTGTTTTCCATCGTCTTTTCTTTTATTTCTTAGAGCTTGCATAAGTTTAGCAATCAACTCAATTCTTATTTTTTTCAACTCACCCCCAAACTCACTTACTATCGTTAGTTCAGGAGCAATATCGTTTACAAGCATTAATGTGCCTAGAAGTCCTAAGTGATTGGAATACAAATTGCGCGAGATGTATTCGAGATTCTCAGTGGAAGGAATCCTTTCATGATCGTCCCCAAACTCGAAAGCTTGAATTGATCCAATATGTGAGACAAGTAAATCGATTCTGAAGTTTGTTGAGAGTATTCCCTTGTACTGTGAAGGTAATGAGTTATCTGGGTCGTCATCAAGAATATAGTCTTGCACGAGTTCACCTTTATGAGTGTAGTTATAGGTCTGGGGTTTGCCATTCTCCATTCTAACCGGATAGTATCCAGTATCTCCTGTAAACAACATGTTTGTCGAATTGTCTGAATCCAACATAAACTCAAGGTAAACACCTATTGAATGACTGAAACTCACCACATCATTATGATAGGCAGGAAGTGGAATCATTTTAACATCAGAAGATAGTTTAATAATGTGAGTTTCATGTATAGATAAGTGGTTAAGTATTACTACTCTCTCGAACAACCCATCATTCAACTGCATCAGTCCGGAAAACTTTCGCTCGACACTTGCACTTACATATAGTGAAGGCCGAACTTTGGGATTGTTTCTCTTTATGCGAAAAATAAGCATTCTCAAGGATTCGAAATCTGCTGTATGATCATCGTGGGCATGTGTAATGATTATATTATTGATGTCGCAAAGTCTCCCACCAGCTTCATGGAATAACCTAATGAAATCATAACCAGGATCAATCACAATTCCTGTCTTGAAATGTTGTACATAATAACCTCCGCCTCTGTCCTTTTCATCACAAGATGGTATAGTTGGTGTGTAAGAATTCCATTCTCTTAGTATCAAAAGAAACGATCGTGATTTATCTAGAAGGGATTCACCCATCATGAACTCATTAGTTCTATTCCTCTCTTTTTCAATAATTGAAAAGTAGTTTTTCTTCAGATCAGCATTGATTACCTTAAGTACTTCTCTTATGTAAATAGATATACTGTTTTCAGGATCGTTACGAGTTTCATCCTTAATCTTTTTAATCATGATTAAGTCATTCCTGTCAGCATCCTTGGTTTGAGTTTGCAGGGCTGAACTAGCATGCGATAAGAGTTCTCTCCATTGCCATGTATTCTCTTTCTCTTTCGAATGAGTAAACATAGTAAATATATCCCTCGCACGAAGGAGATGTAATTGCTCATTTCCAAAGTGCTTGTTAAAGACGCTACTATAATACATTGATAAGGCTACTTGGTGGATTATCTCTATGTCGTCTTCATTTTTATAGTGATCAATACACAATTCAAGAGGCTCAAAGATTTCGGAAATTCTGTCGATTATCCTATAGCACAATGCTAAGTTATTAAAAGTTCTTGCCACATATACCATAACATCTGGAGTTCTAATTTTGAGAAACCTGTGAATAATAATATTATAGACACCTATTGCTTGAGCAAACTTCTTACATCTTGCTAGGCTGTAACCATAATGGAAAAAAATCGAAACTAAAGAACTATCTTCTTGGGCGTTTTGTGTAAATTCAGAATGAATGACTTGCTCAAAAAAAACGCTTGCTAATTGGAAATCATCAATTTCATACGCTTCAAACGCTTTTCTGATCAATTCCATATAACTCATATACTGCTTTTCCATAAATCCCCTTTTCACAGTATGATTAAAGTGCTTGTTATGAATTAAAGCACCTTATGACCATCTTTTCCCTACATGAGATTATGTCAATTAGTAAAGCACGACCATCCAATACTATATGTAGTAGAACTCCTATGACATGCCTTGCTTGATCCAGATCATGGATAGGTACCGTACAAGGAGACGCTCAAAAAAGCATCTTGACAACGATTGACTACACAGATTGTTGATTATTGTGAATTTTTTTAGACTGAATTGTTGTGATTAGAGACGAGGATAAGGGTGTCGATCCATTTCTGATCGGCGTTTTGTCACTTCAGTTACGGCTTTTTTAAATCGATCATTTTGTAGTGAAACCCCAAAGTCCTTAAATAGTTCGATAACAGCTCAATTTGCAGCTTTCGGTGATCCAAACACGTCCAGAAACGTCCAATACTGATTAGCAAATTTCCATAATCAGTCCTATCTATCTCCACACCACATAAAGCGTTATCCCCATTTGTCCAAGTGATCGTTACTTGCAGATTTGGGTGACTCTATAAAATAGTTATCCACAATATTAAGATGAACAAATGCCCTCCCTGCAAAGATGAGTCCTTCACACATAAGAACTACAAACACAAAAGAGCCATCCTATAGAGATGACTCTTTTGATAGTCCAGAGGTTCAGATAATATCAGCTTATAAACTGTTTTCCGCCACGTAGTTTATGAGTTTGGAAAGGCAGTTCACATAAGAGCCGAGTTCATTGTCGTACCAGCCGAAGATTTTGGCATGGGTGACGGGCATTTCGAGGTGTTTATCTGTGTTTAGTCCCTGCAGGGCAAGCACTTCCGGAGGGAAGCTGATGAATCCGGTGCGGGTATGGGTTTCGTGGGCTTCGATGGTGATCGCGGCCATGGTTCCGATCAGGTCTGCCGAGACGTTTTGCCTTTCAGAATAGATGAGCAGGTCTTTTTGGGCACCCTGGGCAGCCTTTTGGTAAACGTCGTTGATCAGCTTGCGGTTGATCCTGGGTTCGCCCAGATCATCGAGTTGGGTATAGAAAGTCACATTGAGATTGATCAATGAAACCGTATTGATGGGAATGCGCACACTATCTGCCATGAAGCCGATATGTTTGATCCCGGGCATAACCTGTTCGAGCGCTTTGGTGACGCCGGTGGTTGAGAGGATGATGTTGTTCAGGACGCTGCGGGATTTTCTAAGATCGGCGGCGGCGGCTTTGGGGACGCTATCGAGGATGGATTGGGTATTGGTAGTGGCGTGGATGGTGCTCATGGAGGCGGTTACGATCCTGGAAGTAAGCTCATTTTCCATCAGGGGTTTAATCATGTGGGAAAGCCCGGTGGTGGTGCAGGAAGCGGCAGAAATGATGTGGTGCCGGGCAGGATCAAATTCCAGATGGTTGATCCCGAAGATCATGGTTTTGGCATCCTCCGGCATCTGAGTGGTGCCTTTGAGCTTGAAGGGCGCGGAGCAGATCACCTTCAAAGCTCCGGAATCCAGGTGCCCCCGCAGGCAGGGTTTCCCGCCCTCGGTGGCCTGGGCCGGATCCAGGAAGCTACCGGTGCAATCCACTACGATCTTGACTCCCTCGTTCAGCCAGTTCACATCCTTGGGATCGCGGGCATTGCGCAGGATTTTGATGGGGATACCCTCAATTTCCAGGATGGGTTTTTCGGCATCGAGCACCCTGATCTCCGCCTTTTTGCCGACCATCCCAAAGAGGAACTTATGCAGCGAACCATAGGTGCTGTCTGTTTCGATGACCTGAATGAGATCATCCAGATCCTTGCCAATCTCACGACCGCAATTGATTACGATGCCATCGAAATAGCGAAGGTGGATCTGGTTCCATAAGAGGAGTTTGCCGATTCTGCCAAGGCCATTGATGCCGAGCAGATTTTTGCTAAGTAAACTCAGTTTCATGTGAATCTATCTCCTTGTTTTTTTTATACTAATTTGTGCACACTTTGCAGCAGGTAGTGCCCCTGATAGATGGCTCCACCCGTGGCATCGAGGGCGATTTTTGCCCCGGCGGCAAGCTCCAGACCTCCCAGGGTGCAGGTTCCCATTTCTTCATTGACCACCAATTCCCGGCAATTGACGACGCCGATCAGGCCCAGGCGGGTGGCCGTCACTGCCGCATGGGAGGTGACCCCGCCTCTGGAGGTGAGCAAGCCCTGGCACTCAAAGAGGAGCTGCATATCGTCCGGCACCGTATCCGGCCGCACCAGTATCATTGCCTCGCCACTATCTTTGTAGCCGGCAATATCTTCTGCAGTGAAGACGATGATGCCATTCAGCGCTCCCTTGCCAATTCCGATCCCTGTAGCGATCTTCTTCATCTCGCAATCTCTGGTGCCCAGGACGCAATAATCCGGGGTCTTCTGGATAACCTGGTTTCTGGTTTGCAGGATGTATAGCAGCGAGCAGGAATTTCCCTCAAAAGTAAATTCCATTTCCTGGTGGGGATAGGCTCTCTCTTCGATCAATCCGCTGGCATAGCGAAGCAGACCCTGATACAAATCCGGAAAATCCTTCTGAAGAGAGATATCTCCATTCTGGCGCAGGCGTTCGGTTTCCGATATCGGCAGTGTATGTACCAATCCTGCCACCACGTCCTCTCCCTGGCTGCAAAGCGTGAAATCTCCATTTAAGCAGATCCCTGGCTTCTGGTGCCAGTCGGCATGGGTGAAAAGAACTCCGGTGCCACTATCGAGCGAGATATTCCCCAGCACCATCTTTTGGACGATGACGGCTGTCCCCCATTCTTCGGCAATGTGCAGTTTGCTGCGGTAGAGCTTCGCCCGATCGGTGTTCCAGCTATCCAACACATGAGAAATGGAAGTATATAGCTGCAGGAAGGGATCCTGCTCAAAAGATACCTTGTGTGCTGATAGCACCGCCTTGTAATCGTCCACCATCAAGCGCATCTGCTCGTCTGTAAACTTGGTTTTCTGATCCACTCCATAGCGCTTTTTATATTCGATCATCACTTTGTCAAATTCGTCCCGTTCAATGCCATAGGCCATTCCCCAGCTTTGGATCAAGCGCCGGTAACAATCCCAGGCAGTCCATCCATAGTTCTTTCTTTGGGAGAGCTTGAGGCAGATCTCATCATTCAACCCGATGTTCAGGAAAGTATCCATCGCTCCGGGAAGGCTCATGGGAGCACCACTGCGCACCGAAAGCAAAAGCGGCTTTTTGGCATCGCCATAGATGAGCCCTGTATAGTTTTCCATATAGTTCAGGTTTTGCTTCAGCAGCTTGTCAAACTCCTCCGAGATATCCGGATGAGCATTGATGATAGCTCTGCACCTGTAGAGATCCGTGGTTATCACAAAGCCCGGAGGGATGGGATATTCATATTGATACATCCGTTTGAGGAAGTAGGCCTTGGAACCGAGGAGCACCTGGTTCTCGATCCGGGAATTGCGGGTGTGCAGATGGAAGAAAAGCCGATCCGGATCATAGGACATCAACCGGGCAATATCATCCGGTTTGAAGAGCTTTCTCATCCGGGTGAGGGATTCCAGGATCCTGGTGATGAAATTGTCCAGACCCTGCACAAGGAAGGAATTGGACAACAGCGAGCGGTAAAATTCCTCGGCAAAGATTTCCCTTTGTTTCTTGCTTTGCTGCCCGGCTTTCAGGCGGGTTATCTGGCTGTCATAGAACCTGTAATAATATTCATTGATGATCTCGTTCACGCTATCTTTGAGCAGCTTGAAGATATCCAGATACTGGTCCAGGGAAAATCCGGCTGTGTGTTGCACGCTGGCCAGCATCTGCAGAGCCGAGGCAAAGGCATCACTGGTAACCATTTCCTGCTTCATGGCATAGTCGTATATTTCCAGAATCCGGCTGATACGCCTGAGCGTCTTGCCATTCAGATAATTCAGGTTGATTTGGGCAATGCTGCGTTCAAACAACCTGCGGATCACGTTTTCCAGCCGGAATACCAGGCCCATCGCCTCGAGCTTGGGCTCCCGGTACATGCCATACATGGAAGGAATACCTGCTGCGATATGCCGCTTGTAA
>JAQUHL010000109.1 GCA_028683635.1 Candidatus Cloacimonadota bacterium | reverse complement strand
CTCTGGAACAGTTTGATCTTATAGTATCCACCCCTCCCTGGCAGAAGGCCGGCACTGGGCTGCTGAGTCCCCATCACTCCAAAAACCTCAGTAGCTTCGAGCTTACATGTGAGCTTAATGATGTACTTTGTGCCATTCAGCGCAACCTGAGGCCGGGGGGAGGTAAGGCAATCCTGATCTATCCCCAGGAGCGCTCAGAGGAGATCGGGGAAGCTATTCAGCAGTCCGGGCTTGACATAATTCGCAGTTTCCAACAGGGTGCCCGCAAGAAATTCATAATCTTTGAAATCGAGACAAGGAACAATAAATGAGATTCAAATTCTTTTTGATCATGAGCCTGTGCACGATTGCCCTGCTCATCTGGACATATTTCCAACAAGATAATTACCAAAGGCAGAAAAGCCTGGAAACCCAGCTTACGGAGCTTTCCATCTATATCTATACCAGCGATTCCTTGCATACTGCCGAGGTGGAGACTGCTCTTTCCCGCTTTGCAGAAATCGACATTCTCTCGATCGAAAGCGGTGCCGCCATTGCAGAATCACTTGCCGTGGAACAGGGCTTTGCCCTGCTGCCCAGCTTGAGAGAACCTTTTTCCTTGCCCAGCGTAGTTACCTTTGTGATCAACAAAAAGGGTTTGCGGGAGGGCTTCGTCCAGGTGCTGATGGATACGCTAAAAGATAGTATTCGCAAGGACGATATGGATTTCCCCCTCACCACCTGGAAACGCTTGCTTGGCGAGCTCGAAGCCAGCCGGCGGGTGGGACTGATCATTACAATCAGCATGGCGTTTCTTCTGCTCCTGGTCTCGCTGTTCCTGAGGCTGGCTTTTGAACTGAACCTGATCCTCTCCCGCTGCCACAGGGAGCAATCCATTGCAGATAAGCTGCGGGAACGCAACAGGTTCAGATTTTATTCCCTGCTCTATTATGTGATTCCCGTCGTGGTCAATGCCCTGGTCTATTATCTGGCCCTGGGGCAGAAGCTGATCACCCCCGAACTGCCCTGGTTCCTGCTATCGGCACCCATATTCACCCTGGCGGTCAGTAATGCCATCCTGATCCCGATTGTAAATCACTGCAAGGGAAAATATTATATCTATCCAAGTTCTGTAAGGGTGGTCTCCGTAGATCCGGAATGGGAAGCTGAAGATGAAGCAAATACCTAATCTGCTTACCTGGCTCAGGCTGCTGATCATTCCCATCTTTTTGTGGAAGCTTTTTTTATCGAACTATGGATACCGCATCGAGATCTGCCTGGCATTATTTGTTCTGGCAGCGCTCACAGATTTTTTTGATGGTTACCTGGCCAGAAGGCTGAATGCAATCAGCGATTTTGGCAAGATCATGGACCCCTTGGCTGATAAACTGATCGTCCTGAGTGCCCTGGCAGGGATAACCTGGCTACCACCCTATGACCTGCCCAAACTGGTGTTTTTCATTATCCTCATCCGGGAAGTGGCGGTTACCATTCTTCGGGAAATCTATAAAAGACGCAAGATCATCATTCCTGCCGATCAACTTGGCAAAGTAAAGACTTTCATGCAGATGCTGGGGCTGATATTTGCCCTCGCCTTTTGGAAGTATATTGAAATTGAGGATTCGGCAATTCTTCCTGCAATTGTCAGGCTGTGGTTTTGGGCAGTGGCAGGCTTGACGGTTTATAGCGGGATTGGCTATTTCAAACCCAGAAAAGAGCCGGGAGAACACTAAGCCTCTCCGGCAAGGGAGATAAAAAGATGTATAGAATATCTTTGTTAGTCCTGATCCTTGGTCTGCTGCTTGCCGGCTGCGGAAAAGGTGGTGGCGCATCCAACCGCTATGAAAAATATGATTCCCTCTTTGATTTCAAGAAACCCCTGGCTCATGGGGATAACGATGTGGTACAGGTCTTTGCCGGGCGGGACGTCCTGGCCAAGAACCTGGATTTACTAAAAAGATTGATCGAGAACGAGATCACCCTCGTCTATCCGGAAAAGCATTTTGAGGTGCAAACAGCGGAATTTGGGGAATTGGAAGTCAAATCCAAATACCGGAATGTGATCTTTTTGGGAGATCTGGAATCCACGGATCAGGTATCCGAATTTCTGCGTAACTCGCTGGACAAGAAATTGCTGGATAAGGTGCGAACCTCCGGGGCAGAACTCTTCAGCATGACCAATTATTGGGTGCGGGATCAACAGGTGCTCTTCTTTATGGCCCAGAATTCGGTTCAACTGCAGGAACTGGTGGAAAAGCGGGGAGAACATGCCTTCAATCTGCTCCTGGAGCGTTATCTTGCCCGCCTCGGCTATCAGGCTTACCAGCTCAAGCTATTCTCTCCCAAGTTCTTTGAGTCCTATCCCTTTGCCCTTAAACTCCCGGAAAACTTCCGTCTCTTTTCCAATGACAAGGAAGGTGGTTTCCTCTCCTTTCTCTACCGTCCCAGGATTCCAGATCGGGATATTCCGGATAAATACCTCTCGGTTTACTACGAAGCAATGCCAGCGGATTCGATCTCGCAAGAGTGGATGATCAAAACCCGCAAGGCGATCGGAGACAAATATTTCGATGGAGATATCCTGATCGAGGATAGCCTCAGCTTTGCCCCAATCAGTTTTGCGGGATTCAAAGCGCTGAAAATGCGCGGACGCTGGGAGAACCACAAGCACGTGATCGGTGGCACTTTCATGGCCTATGCCTTCCTGCACGAGCCGAGCAAGAGGATCTATTTTGTGGATAACAGCGTGTTTTTCCCTGCTGGAGACAAACTTCCTTTCCTGCTGGAACTGAGCGTTATCTCCTCCACCCTCGAAATCAAATAATCCAATGTGCGCTTGGAAATGACACAATCCATGCCCAGCCCACAACTCATTATTGAATGGGGCATTGTCCCATACCCCGTTGAATTGTGGCAATTCAACGTGGGATCTGGATAAGAGCTATGACCTTTGTCGGCATCGATATTGGCGGATCCAGCATCAAATATGGAACTGGCACCGCAGCCAGGGGAATAGAGCATTTCAGTTCCCTTGCCCTCGATGCCAAAGAACTGAAGAAGCCCGGGGCTCTGAACTACTTTCGGGATCGATTTGCCAGAATCTTTGCGGATCTGAGTGCTCTGATACCGCTCGAAAAGATTGCTGCCATCGGGATTGGAACCCCCGGGATGATCGACCAGGCTGAAAAAAAGATCCGCGGAGTCAATCCCAACCTCAGGTTTTGGACAGACCTCAATCCAGCCATAGTTATTCCCCATAAGATCTCTCAACCCCTGTTTTTTGATAATGACGCCAATCTCATGGCCCTGGCGGAGGCCTCCTTTTATCCTCCGGGATTACATATCCTGGGCCTGACTCTGGGCTCTGGTATTGGCAGCGGATTTATCATCGACCACCAAGTCTATCACGGAGCACGGGGCTTCGCGATGGAACTGGGTCATCTCTGTGTGGTTAGCAATGGGAAGCTATGCAATTGCGGGAAGAGGGGCTGTCTGGAGGCTTATGCGTCCCTGAACGGTATCCAAAATCGCATGACAGAGCTGGGAATTGATCACCAAAATCCCGGCCTGGCAAGCATCCTGAGCCTGGGAGCCAGTGATCAGCGTATCAAAAGACTGATCTTTAGAGGGCTGAAGTATCTGAGCATCGCCCTTGCCAACAGCGTTATCCTCCTCAATCCGGATCTGATAATCCTCGGAGGCGGCGGTGCCGAACTGGGTATTTATCCGCCTGAAAAACTTCTGGAAGGGATCAGAAAACTGCTGCCCACTCCGCATACCGAACACCTGAAGATCGGCAACGCCAGGCTGGGAAACAAAGCGGGCGTCTTCGGCGCCATCCTCCTGGCAGAATCAGAACTTGGAAAATGACGGATACAGAAATTATCATCTCGATCATCAAACAAATCCCCCGGGGGAAGATCTCCACCTACAAAGATATTGCCCTGGCTGCCGGCTTGCCAAACGGAGCCCGGCAGGTAGCCCGAATTCTGCATTCCTGCAGCAGGAAACATCACCTGCCCTGGCACCGGGTAATCGGCTCCGGGGGGAAGATTTCCCTGCCTGAAAGCAGCGGAGGAGCCGAGCAAGAAGCTCTGCTCCTCTCTGAAGCTGTCTGCGTCAAGACCGGGGGCAGGATCGATCTGGCCAAGTATCGCTATCAGTTTACCTTTAGCCAGGAAGACTAATTTTGAAATGACATAATCCAAGCCCAACCCACTGCCCATTGAATAATGGGTTGTAGGGCGAAGCCCTACTCCTTATAGGGTGGTGGGCGGGAATAGATTTACAAAAACAAGCCTCACAACCAGTATATTTGGAAGTCTGTATTCCGATAAATCGGGATGTGCAACGGTCTTGTAAAGGGTGGAGGGTCGGGCTTGGATTATGTCATTTCACAGTCGATCCTGTCCGCGTCCACTCATCCCTTCACAATCCTGGCATACATAATTCCACCGCTGGCCGAGCCAAAATAGCCCAGGCCATTAGTTACTCCACCATGCATGTAACCATCCGGCATATAGTTATATTTATAGTAGTTATCATCCACGGAATAGACCTTGATCCTGTATTTTCCAAAGAAGACATAGCATTGCTTATAGTCTTTAACAACAAGGTAATTTCCAGGGTTGTTGCCACCTGTGCCATCATTGTAAACTGAGGAAAAAGTGCCCATGATCTGGATGCGGCGGATGGTCTCCCCGGAGGAATAATAATTTGCTTCCAGGGATTCATCGGCATGGGTTTGGCCCATTATTACCTCGGTAAATTCCAGATCAGTGGAAAAATCTTCCATGCAGTATGCTTCGGCAAAGAGATTTAGGGCACCTGTATAATCTCCCAAATCCAGAGCCAGGGGATAGCGTTGGTCTATGTCGCTGAGTTTGATATCGGTGATGTGTTCCGGATCCGGATCTGATGTATAGCCTTCTGTGGGCAGGTCGTGATTATAGAAATCCGGCACCAGGACAGCTGCCGGCGGGACGGTAGTTTCGGCTGAGATCACCTTTCCATAGTTCGGAATGGTCGCTTCGATCCGGTAGGTATGTCCTGCCTGAACAATGTGCGGGGGTTCATTCAGGTCAATATAGACAATCTTGGGGACATCACCGGAAAGGTCTGGTGCCGCTGAAAGCTGGTAATCCACCGAGCTATCGTCCAGATCTTTGATTCTCACCACGGCATCCATCACAAAGAGAGCCTCAAAATCAAAATCATCGATGGACGAACTGCGGGTAATGTGGATAGGATTGGCAAAGTCTATGGGGGATCCACAGACAATCATCCCAGTGAGGGAATAGACATCGCCCTGGAAACGATCCGGGGACGTGAGGTCGCTGCAGGATACCAGGATCACACAGGCCAGCAGAAGGATTGCGGATATTATCTTATTCATTTCTAACCTCATATTTACCATTTGACGTTTACGCCAATGAAGGGGATGAAGGGGAACTGGGTGCTGTCCTCATGCTGGAGGCTGAGTCTGCCGTTATCATCAGGAGCAATGTAATAGCTACGGCCACCCACATTATCCCGGGCCAGGATGTTGATCGCTTCAAAATAGGGCTCGATCGAACCCCAGGATTTGAAGTATTCATATTTGGTGCTGATATCGAGCCGCATGTAATGGGGCAGACGCTCCCGATCGGTGTATGAATAGATCAGATCGAAGCTTTCTCCATCAAAGTAGATGCGCTCCGGGATCTGATTGGGCTGTCCGGAGGTATAGGTAAAGTTCAGCCCGATCTTGAAATCTGCACCCAGAACCTTTCTGCCGGTAAACTGGGTGAGATTGAATGTTTCCACGACGTTCACCTGGTGTGTGCGGTCGTATTTGGGATAGAAATATCTTCCGGTTCCGGTTTCGGGATCGAGGTTCATGCCCTTCATCCGGCGCTGGGTTTTACTGATGGTATAGCCCACGAATCCTTGCAGGCCGTTCCAATCCGTACGCAGCATAAAATCCGCTCCATAGGTGAAGCCGCGCCCCACATGGAAGGTATCGGCAAGCTTTCCGGTTTCGTTGTCCCAGGTAAAATCCGTGGCGATGTTATATTCCAAAAGGTTCTTGTAGTCCTTGTAATAGACCTCCACATCGAAACCGAAAGCATCGGATATTTCTCTTTTGTAGCCCAGGATATAATGATCCGAGACGCCAGGCTTGAGGCTGCCATCCAGAGGGAACCAGATGTCGAAAGGAGAACTGACATCGGCGGACATCAGGGTGAGGTATTGGTAATAGCGGCCATAGTTCGCATAGACGTTTTCCCTGAGGCCCAGTTTACGGCGAATGGACATCCTGGGCTCAAGGTTCATATAGGATGCCGAGGGTACGCTGGGGAGGTTGATTTCCAGGGTCTTGTACCAGGAATAGCGCAATCCCGTCTGCAAAGTCCAGATCTCATTTATGTCCCAGATATCCTGGATGAAGGCTGAGGACGTCAGCGATGAAACATCCACATCTGGCATGGATGAATCCTCATATTGCCAATCTGTTTCCACCTTGAGCCAGGTCTCGTTGTATTTGAGGTCATAGCCAAAATCGATCTTGTGATAGTTATTCGGATTCCAACTCAGGTAAGCTTTGGAGGAAACGTCGTTGATTCCGTTCATACGTTTTAAATTGTTGTTACCCTCGTCGGAAAGCACATTGAAATTGCTTCTGAAAGCGCTCCCTGCCAGGATGAAATGGGAAAAGAGCTTAGGATTCAGGACGTGAACCCACTGCGAAGAAAAGGTACGGTTTCCCCAATCCAGCTTGAGGGTGGAGCCAAAATCAAAGGACAGATTGTCCT
>JAQUHL010000108.1 GCA_028683635.1 Candidatus Cloacimonadota bacterium | reverse complement strand
CCGACGCTCTTCCGATCTCTGATCAGTTTGCCACGGAGTTTGCCGAACTGGGGCACGGTATCTTCACATATGCCCTTTTGGAAGCGCTTTCCGGCAAGGCTGCGGATGCCACGGGACAGATCACCAACAACGGAATTAAAAGCTATATAGACAACCGGATCCCGGAACTGAGCAGGATCCATAGGGGCTCGGAACAATATCCCACCACCTTCTCCTTCGGGCAGGACTATCCGATCGGTTTGAAATGATCTGTTCATGACGATGTGCATCATCCCCATTTAACATAGGATTCACATTGAAATGACATAATTCAACGGGGCATGGGGCAGCGCCCCATACTATAAAGGGCGGAGGGTTGGGCTTGGATTAGGTCATTTCAATGTAAACAGAGGATAATTTGCCAAACGAACAAGGGTTGGCAGAGCAACTGCCAACCCTTGCATGAATAATATCGGAGATTTGTTTAGTATTCGTATGTAACTGAGACCTTGGAGGCAATGCCGTTGCTTTTTCCCCCAATGAAATTTGGTCCATCGAAGAGAAGTTCTTTAACGATGACGGTATCCACGGTGAATTTACCGAAGTTGAAAGCCAAGCCAAGATTCATATCGAAGAATTTGTCATAACTATAATACTCATGAACTGGAGAACCATGGTAGTCGTATTCATAAACCATGCTCTGGTAGCTTTGATGAGCGCCGATCCTACCCGTGAGCCAGCTCAGGATTTGCGATTCGAGAGCGATATTATATTCCGGGAAATAGAGCATGGAGATGTTATCAGTATTTGTAAATGTGCTATCCGGGATGGAGGGATAGGTGGGTCTTTCATAGGATGCGTTTTGCAGCATGAAGGGGGTAAGGCCAACGATCACGGTATTGTTTTCATCGATTTTGAAATTGGCACCCACACCGGCATTAAACATCATGAATGAATCTGTCCTTTCCCTGGATTTGATAGTGGCGGAGGGTTTATATTCGACATTCCAGCCGTCCAAACCAAAAGATGCCTTGGCCATGAGGGCAACGGCATCGTTATCGACGATATAGTATCTTCCGGAGGCATGCAAGCCAAAATTATCAACCGTGAGTTCCTCTTTGCTCTCTTCGTTTTCGATTGAGCCACCAGAAAGCCGCACTCTTACGCCGAGATCCATTTTGTCGTCGGACATACCTCCAAAAAAGCTCAGGTAACTTGCTTTGCCGATCTGGTTCTTTTTGTAGGTTTGCGTGGTAGGATTGTAAATCGGGGTTTTGTAAGAATCCATCGAAGTGGCAAAGCCCACGCCGAATTTCTCCATAAAGCCGATGATGAATTCCACCTTTTTGGAGATGTCCAGACCACCATTGTAATCAGAGTGTGAAAAACTGGGGAGCATCAGATAGTTATCGATATTGACATCTGTCGCACGGTTCATATAGATACCGATTTTGTAGTTCAAAAGCGGAAGATTCGCTCCCATCGACCAATCAACCTGCGAAGATGAGTTATCGAGTTCGGCAATGATGGTTTGGTTGTATCTGTGAATTGATCCAGGATATCCAAAGACGTCTGTATCGTCCCGGATGTAACCATAAGGATTACCCAAAGCTGTAAATCTGCTTTCAGTAGCCAGGATGCCTGTCGAAATCAGGACAAGCGCCATAAACATCAGTAACATTGCTTTTTTGTTCATTTAATCCTCCTATGGATTATGGGTAGTAGTGTTATTAATAACCCGGACTAAAGATAAGATTAACCAAAGGGCAGGCTATGTCAAGCCTGAACTGGATGAGAACAAACATCTCCATAGCAGACAACCTGGTTTTTGCCATTTCTTTTCCCCTGGTACAAGGCCTTGTCCGCCTCGTCCAACATCAGGGATTCTTCGAAGTTATCAAGGTGGTAGCTGAAGCCAATTGTGATGGTTATCGGTATCTTGCTGCCCTTGTAAACGAAATGATGGGTTTCAACAGCCTTTCTGATCCTTTCAAAAACGATGCTTGCACCAGTGCAATCCGTCTCAGGGAAGACAAAGAGAAATTCTTCACCACCCCATCTGCCGACAGTATCGGTAAGCCGGATGGATTGGGTCAGGATTTTGGCAACCACCTTCAGGACTTCATCTCCACAATCGTGCCCATAGGTGTCGTTAATTTTTTTGAATCCATCCAGATCCGCTATGCCAATTGCCACACTGCGGTTTGTGCGTTTGGAACGGTTAAGCTCCTTCATCAGGACGTCGTTTAAGATCCTTCTGTTGTTCATACCGGTAAGCATATCGGTGGTGGCGATGTTTTCCAGCTCGAGATAAGCTTTTTTCAGTTCCTGGTTTTTGAGGTTTATCTCTATGTTTGCAGCCGTGATTTCCTGGTTCAAAGCTTCCAGTTTTTCATTGAGAGACTTGCTTTTCTCATTGGCTTGTACCATCTGATCGATATTGATAAAAATCCCCAGGACCCCGGTGACGGAACCATCGTTGTCAACTATCGGCGAAACAAAGAGATCAGCCCAAAACTGGCTGCCATCCTTTCTGAGGTAGCTGCGAAGCTTTCGGAAGGATTTGGTTTTGCTTTTTATGATCTTGGAGTAGTTTTTGCTGCTTGTACGACGATCGCAAGGGGGAGTGATGGCATCGATATCCAGATCCTTGCTTTCCTCAGCACTGTAGCCCATATATTCAGACCAGGCACGATTCACAAGGATGAATTTGCCACTTGGGTCTGTAACTCCAATGGCAACCAGGGCACTATCGAAAATTTTCTGGTAGATGTCACACCTTGATAGACTGATCATAAGAACTCCAATACAGTTTTCAATTGTCTTTCAGACAACGGGTCTAAGCTTTTTTCAGGCTACATAAGCTGTCAACCCTTTTATTGCATAGATGCCGCATCAGTCTTATATTTCCCACTCCAAAACGCGGATTATGTGACTACTGCCAAAACTGTGTTCCGACCAATAAAAGACCGTTGCACATCCCGATTTTCGAAATACAGACTTCCAAATATGCTGGTTGTGAGGCCTATTTTTGTAAATCTATTCCCGCCCACAACCATAAAAGGAGTAGGACTTCGCCCTACAACCCATTATTCAATGGTCTTAAAAAATGTATTGACGCCAATGCTTGACCAGAGCAGTTGGTCAGGACAGGTGGATTATATTGTGCCTTGAGTGGAAGGCAACAGCCATTCTGGCAAATTCGCTGAGGGATATCCCTCGCAAGGAGTAGAAATGTTTTTGACCGATGCACAATTGCGGAGTGAAATGAGACGCTGTGAATACTGCGAAGAAAAACCCTGCAAAAAAGCCTGTCCCTGTGATTGTTCCCCTGCGGATTTCATCATGGCTGCCAGAGGAGAAAGAGCTTCAGATTTCAAACGAGCCGCAGGGATCATCCTTTCCAGCAATCCCCTGGGTGGAATCTGCGGGGAAGTCTGCCCCGATTATCACTGCATGCAAGCCTGCTCCAGAGAGGGTTTTGATACTCCCATCAACATTCCTGCCGTGCAATCCACCATAATCCGCAAAGCCAAAGAACTTGGCTCTATGCCACATTTTTTTGCAGCTATCAGGAATAACAGAAAGGCTGCCATCCTGGGAGCAGGACCGGCTGGCATTGGCACTGCTATCTCGCTTATCCAGATGGGCTATGAAGTCTATATTTTTGAGAGTGATTTCAGAGCTGGCGGACAGGCTACTCTGATCCCCCAGGAAAGAATGGAACCACAAACGCTCATCAGTGACTTGGAATTCCTGGGTAAAACCTTCGGATTGAACATCAGTTATAACGCTTCTCCCGATCCTGAGGAGCTTGCAGATGTGTTTGATGCCGTGGTAATTTCCACCGGTCTTAATGAACCAATCAGACTAAAGATTCCCAACGACGAGCTTGCCGTTTATGGAACTGATCCCCTGAGACACCCTGATAGATATGATTTTAAGGATAAGAAGATTGCGGTGGTGGGTGGAGCAATTGCTGCCGATATTGCTCTATTGGCGAAAGGCAGAAACGCGTTGCACGTGGAAATGATCGTGTTGGAAAGCTATGATGAAATGCCTCTTTGTCCTGAAGAAAAACGTAGCTTGCAGGAGGCTGGAATACATATTACAAACAGAATGCGAATCTCGGAAATCGTTTCTGCTGAGGGAAGAATTGCCGGAATAAAGATCAAACCAGTGAGCCTGGAAGCGGGAGAAAGCTTTCATCCCTCCAAGATTCATGATGAAGAAGGTTCTGGGGATCTTTTCCGGACCTTCGACCAAGTTTATCTCGCTGTGGGAAACAGATCCACCTATAAAAACACTGGAGATCGGGACAATATCTGGCTTTGCGGCGATATGGCAAATGGGCCAGGCACTGTGGTGGAAGCTGTGGCGGCAGGAAAAAACGTTGCTCTGATGGTAGATGCCAAGCTTTCCGGCAAAGCTGAACCAGACATTGATAAACCATGCAAGAACTGCACTCCCATTCTGGGTTGGAACAAGTATCCTGTACCTCTTATCACAGACTTCTTTGGCAGAGAACTCGAGACCCCCTTCATCTTATCCGCTGCCCCTCCCACCGATGGATATGACCAGGTTAGCAAAGCATACCAGGCAGGCTGGAGCGGAGTGGTGATGAAAACAGCTTTTGACGGGCTGGATATCCACATTCCCGGAGAATATATGTTCGTCTTCAATATTGATACTTATGCAAATTGTGATAACGTCTCAGAGCATCCCTTAGCCCGGGTCTGCCAGGAAATCCGGAGATTGGCAGATGAATATCCAGATAAGCTTACAATGGCTTCCACAGGAGGACCGGTTACGGGAGACGACGCAGCCGATAAGGCGGTGTGGCAGGCCAATACCAAAATGCTTGAGGATGCCGGCGCTATGGGAATCGAATATAGCCTTTCCTGCCCTCAGGGCGGAGATGGCACACATGGGGATATTGTTGCTCAAAATGCCGAACTCAGTGCAAAAATCATTGATTGGGTAATGCAAATATCGAATCCTGAGATTCCCAAACTCTTCAAACTTACAGGTGCAGTTACTTCCATCTATCCCATCATTACGGCCATCAGAGAAATCCTGGCCAGATATCCAGGTAAAAAGGCAGGAATAACTCTTGCCAATACCTTCCCCACCCTCGCCTTCCGAGAAGATGATCCCACAAGCTCTTCCTGGCCGAAGGGTATCATCGTGGGCATGAGCGGAGCAGCAGTGCTTCCCATCAGCTATCTGAGCCTGGCAAGGGCAGGAAAACTGGGAGTGGCCATCTCTGGTAACGGGGGTGCCATGGATTATCTTGCTGCGGCCAATTTACTGGCTCTGGGAGCATCCACAGTGCAGTTTTGTACCATTGCCGAGAAATACGGACTGGGCATCATCGAAGAGCTAAAAATGGGACTCAGCCATTACCTGGAAGCCAGGAGCTTGGGCTCCATTTCGGAACTGATTGGGATCGCTCAGCCAAATCCCATCACAGATTTCATGGATCTTCCCAAACAAAGCAAGGTATCTGCGCTAAAGGAAGAATTGTGTGTACATTGCGGAAACTGCAGCCGCTGCCCCTATCTGGCAATCACCATGAACGAAAAGAGGCTTCCCCAAATCGATGAGGACAAGTGTATTGGCTGTTCACTATGTGTACAGAAATGTTTCGCCGGTGCGCTGTATATGAAGGAAAAGACTGGAATACTAACTCTATGAACAACGACGACATCCTCTTTGGCACAGATTTCTTTGATCTGGAGCTCGACAACAAAACTCAAAAAGAAAAGCTGATGCTCCGGGAAGGTGAACTAAGGGAAGTAACCATCCTTTTCGCTGATATCAAAGGCTTTACAGACCTCTCCACCCACTATGATCCGGAAATCATTCACCTCAAGATGGATGAGATCATGAAGATCTTTTCCAAGTGTATCACTTTTTACGGCGGATTCGTGGATAAATATATGGGCGATGGGATTATGGCGCTTTTCGGAGCAAAGAAGGCCACTGAGCAGGATCCCCAAAGAGCTATCCTGGCAGCACTGAAGATGCAGCAACAGCTAAGGCTGTATAATTCTCTTCTAAATGAGCAGGAAAGCTTCAGAGAAGTAACCCTGGGACTTAGGATCGGGATAAACTCTGGCCTGGTGAGTGTGGGCAAAGTCGGCGAATCACGGGAAGGAGACTTCACAGTCTATGGGCCGGAAGTCAATCTCGCTTCCCGGATGGAAAGCAATGCGCCCGTGAACCGGATCATGCTACCGGACCATACCAAGAAAATTATTGAACATATATTTGAATTCGAGCATCGGGGCGAAATCCAGGTAAAAGGAATTGAAGAAGCCATCAATTGCTGGACAGTGATCGGTCTAAAAACAGAGAAGGCACCTCGTTGGCAAAGTAGTTCCCATAAATTCATCGGCAGAGAAATTGAACTCAAAACCCTTTTTGATGCTTATACTCAGATTCAAAGTGCTGCTGCCATCTCGACGGAGATTGCAGTTCAGATCATCGGCATCCAAGGAGAACCTGGGCTGGGAAAAACCCGGCTGATCTATGAATTTGAAAAACAGATCCAAACCATCAACCCCAAGCCTAAGATCCTTCATGCAGCCTGCAACGGGATTTGCCCCACCCCTCTAAACCTGTTTGCCAATCTCTTCGAGGCTGTGTTTGGGCTGCGCATCAGTGAGGCTCTGGATACCAAGAAACAGAAATTGACCCAAGGGTTTAAGGCACTCGAGACAGACAATACCAAACAGCAGGAAGCCCTGAATGATGCCCTCAATATGATTGCCTTTCTTTTGGAAATCAGGGGTAATGATCCGCGTTTGAAACAAAGTGGGAAAGACCTCCTGCAACATCTTTT
>JAQUHL010000107.1 GCA_028683635.1 Candidatus Cloacimonadota bacterium | reverse complement strand
ATTCCCTACTGATGGTGAATACAGTGCAGAGATGCAGCAATGGAGTGCGTTGGCTGATCCATCGGGCCATGCCTATCGGCACTGCGGTTCCTTCGCATTCTATGCTTACCGGCATCGTCAAAGATGCAGATACTCAAGAACCTCTTCAAGCCCAGGTTGAGGTAGTAGAAAGAAACGCACCCTGGTTTAAACCCCGGACTTCCAAAGCCGCGACCGGAAGATACTGGCGTCCGATTGCACCGGGATCATACACATTGTTATTCAGGAAAAAGGGATATCAGGACCTGCAGATTCAGGGAGTTACAGTAAACAATACTTCCTGGACTCTGCGTAATGCGAAACTTCAGAAAAAGGCTGATGCTGTTTTCTCTGGTTGGGTGAGAAGCGGGAATGAGCCGATTCCTGCTAAGATCGTTCTCCACGATGTAGAGCCGGATACATTGATCACAAATGGAGATTTTCTCCTCAATACCTATGAGGGGACCTACAATCTGGAAGTGACTTCGGAAGGCTATCATCCCTATTTTAGCACGGTGGATCTTGTCCCCGGGCAAAACAGCTTCTACATCAATTTATCGCCGGTCGAGACCTTCTTTTCTGAAGACTGGGAATCCGGCACAGCAGGCTGGGTAATTGAAGGTCCCTGGGCGCGTCAAAATGCCCTCAGCGCTTCCGGATATGCGCTTACGGATTCCTGGGGCGGAAACGGATTCTATGCCATGAATTGTGATGTGCATATCACTTCGGCAAACCCGATCCAGATACCCTCTAATACCAGTGCTTTCCTCAGGTTTGATCATCATTTGCATACAGAATGGATTCATGATATTGCCCAGATTCAAATCTCCACTGATGGCGAAAGCTGGCAAACTCTGTGGTCAAAATCCGGTAAATATGATTTCTGGCACCGGGAATATGTGTCACTGAACAGCTATCTGGGACAAATGGTATATCTGAGATTCAGGCTTACAGATCAATCTATCCATGAGGAATTTACAGATCCAGGCTGGACAATTGATAACATCGCCATGTTTTCGGGTGATGCCGTCGCCGTTACTGAGCAATTGGCCCAGTCACCTGTGATCAGTGCTCTTTATCCCAACTATCCAAATCCTTTCAATCCTTCGACATCCATTAAATACAGCATTGCCAAAGCATCCAATGTGAAGCTCGAGATCTTCAATCTGAAGGGACAAAAGGTAAAAACTCTGGTAAACGAGAATCTTCCCCGGGGAAATTTTGAAACAAGCTGGGATGGAACAGACCAGGCAGGGAGAAAAGCAGCCAGCGGTATATATCTCTATCGTTTGCAATCTGATGGGCATATCCAATCCCGCAAAATGATCATGATGAAGTAGTAAAGACCATTGCACATCCCGATTTATCGAAAAACAGACTTCCAGATATACTGGTTGTGAGGCTTTTTTTGTAAATCTATTCCCGCCCACTACCTCCAAAGGAGTAGGAT
Organism: Candidatus Cloacimonadota bacterium; assembly: GCA_028683635.1. GTDB lineage: Bacteria > Cloacimonadota > Cloacimonadia > Cloacimonadales > Cloacimonadaceae > JAQUHL01. The sequence goes on along the minus strand of JAQUHL010000107.1, from coordinate 5,398 downwards.
CAGATTTTTTAAACCCAAGCATGATCTTATATCGTGTTTAGTTTGAAATGACATAATCCATGCCCGGCCCACCACCCAATATTGTATGGGGCTCCGCCCCATGCCCCGTTTGATTATGTCATTTCAAAGTGGAAACTGTATTAGCCTTTGAAGATAGAATCCTGGATGGTAAATCTATCCTTGGTTAAGGAGTGGTAGCCTTGAAAAGAATAGCCTTTCCCCTCAAAGTATAGCAGGAATGCCTGGCAGGAATGAAGATGGATTCTCCCATTCCGAAATCCAGGGCTTTGTCACTGTCCATAATTCTGGCCTTTCCTTCGATGCAGAGCAGAATTTCGGCACCGCTGCTTATCTGTGCTTTGTATGGCTCACCTTCGGAAAGGGTGACAATGCTGAGCTTAAACTCCTGCGCTTTGGTGGAATACACTCCTTCCTGCCTGGATATAGGTTGCGCTCTTAGAATCTGAGGAAGATATGGTTCAAAACGCAGGATATGCAACAGTTCATCCAGATCGATGTATTTGCTGGTCAAACCTCCCCTCAGAACGTTATCCGAATTTGCCATGATCTCGACACCTGCCCCTCTCAGATAGGCATGTAAAATCCCCGCTTCCAGATAAATGGCTTCAAAGGGATTGAGCTCAATCAGGTTCAGGAAGATTGGGGAGAGAATACCCAGATCATCCGGGTAGAGCCTGGCAAATTCCAATCCCCAATACTTGATACATTCGAGAGAGCTATCTGTCTCTTCCAGGTTCTTCAGCGAAGAGATGAATTTTTCGATTAATCTATTTTGTGTACCTTCTGCCGGACGCATCAATTCCAAAAAAAGATTCTTGAGAACCAGAGATTCGGAGTTTGATGAGATATCAAATACGGAGGGGAAGAAAGTAATCAAATCGAGCTTTTGTATTAAAGCTACAATTTCATTGAGGGGACGAAACCCACACATCGCTTGAAATGGGGTCAGGGCACACATCAGTTCAGGCTTGTGGTTATTATCTTTGTAATTGCGGTTGGGTGCATCAAAGGGTATTCTGCGTTCGTTTTCCTGCCAAAACCCTTCTTCTGCCTGAGCTTTATTAGGATGAGCCTGGATGGAGAGAGGTTTTTCAGCGGCGAGTATCTTGAAAAGATATTGCAATCTGAAATTTGTCCCCCGGGCACCGATCATAGCCTCGGGATCGGCTTCAATTGCAATATCGAGAGGTATCTCCCTGCCGTTGGAAATGAGACGCGAGGGAGCATTTGGATGCGCTCCCATCCACAGCTCGGCCAAGGGTGATCCTGTTTCTTCGGTTCGTGAACATAAATTCTGGATAAAGCTCAAGGAACCCCAATCATAGTTACGGACAGGATTGAGCATCTTATACATCTTCTATCCCTGTAAGGTTCCCTGGGGATTATGCCTATAGATTCTTTCTTTCAAAAGCATCAATACAGGTGATAGCTTGATCAGATACTTCTCTGCAGCATCGATTGTTTCCTCAGCTTTGTCCAGCCTTCCTATCTGGATATAAAGGCGGCAAAGGTCTTCATACAAAGCACTGATGTGGGGGTTCAGACCCCGGGCTCTGTTCAAAAGTGAAATCGCCTGGTTAACAAGGCCAATCTTCCAGGCGCAGTTACCATAGGTATGAAGATAATCCGGATTATTGATCGGGCTTTCCTCTTCATAATCCCTAAAGGAGCTATAGGCCTGCAGCCAGATGCTTTTTCTGGTATAGATCAAAGCTTTGTAAAGAGCGAGTTGTTTGTGTTTGCCACATTTGATTTCTGCAGTTTTGATATAGTCCATGGCTTCATCGAAATGCTGGATGCGGATGAGTTGTTCCACCAGCAAGACATAAACAAAGGGATTGTCCGAAATACTTTGCAATACTTTCTTCAGGCAGGACACGCTATCCCGGTGTTTGCTCGTGTAGGCATAGGCCAGGGCCTTATTATAGAGAGTATCAATAGATTCTTCAGGGATATTGTCATAGTAGGACAATGCCAGGTGATACTCATTCAAGGCAAAATAGCAATTTCCAATAATATACGCCAGGTAATGGTTGCGGGGGCTCAGGGCATGGGCTTTCTGATATTGGAAGATTGCCTTTTCGTAGAGCTTTCTGCGCAGGTAGATATCACCCAGGGTGAGAAACAGTTCCATTACCTCCGGGTTTTCTTCGGCAGCACTTTCCAGAAGATGTATTGCGTGCAGCCAGTTGTGTTGGGAAATTGCTTCCGCTCGTTGGATCAGGTTTTGAAGTTCAATGCTCATTACTAAAGCTCTTTCAGCAGCTCCTCAACAGCAGTTTGGAGTTGATTGTCACGCTCGGCAAGGATATCATTGGGCGTGTGATCTATCACGATGTCCGGCATTGCTCCTGTTCCTTCCATATTGCTTCCATCAAGCTTGAACCATCCGCTGCCCGGCATCCGCATTTCAGATCCGTCGATCAGATAGTAGGGGCTGGTACCGATCACTGCTCCGCTGGAGGGATAACCAACCACCTTGCCCAGCTTCAGCTCTTTGTAAACTGTGGGAAAGATTTCACCATCTGAGAAGGAATTCTCATCTACCAGCACGATCGTCGGTTTATCCCACAACCTGCGTGGTTCGATCCGTTTTTCAAACCCCATTCGTCTGCTCGTGGAATAGGCATAGGGCCTCTGTGAAAGGAAGCTTACCAGCAAGTCGTGAATCCATCCTCCGGTATTGCCACGAACGTCTATTACCAAACCAGCTTTATCGGAATTAAAACGGAACACGTCATTTATGAACTTTGTATAGTCTTCATAACCCATTGAGGGGATATGGACGTAGCCCAGTTTACCAGACGATAACTCGCTTACCTTGTTCCGGTTGTCTTCAGTCTTTTTGAGATACCAGAGTTCCCTTTGGTCCCAGAGTTCGATTCCATCTACCTGGGCATCGAGGATGGAATCTCCCTGCTTGATTTTCAAGCGGATTCTTTTACCCACCTTATCCGCCAGGAGGGAATCCACCGAAGTGTATTTAGTGATCCTGGTGCCATCGATTTCCAGCAGCAGATCATTTGGTCTGATTTTGTAAAAATCATATATACGGTGACGGGGAAAGACATTCTTGATTTTCAACCCCTCATCGAGTTCGGCCGAAAGATCAAAATCCATTCCCAAGGATGCGATTCGTTTGTATTTCTGTTCTTTGTCTGTACGTGGGTAAAAACCTGTGTGAGAAGCATTAACATCTCCTATCATCTCATCGATAATATAAGAAAGATCGTCTATTGTTACCACCTTTTCCACATAGGGACGATACCTCTCGTAGAGTTTTTCCCAGCTTTGGCCATGCATATCAGGATCGTAAAAATTTTGGCCAAAGGCACCCCATACTTGCTCAAACACTCTGCGGTTCAATACACTCAGATCATAGGAATAATCGAATGAGCAGTTGATTTCTCCCCGCTTGGCTGTAACATAGTTATAGCTCTTCAAAGCTCCGGAACTGGTGTAATAGATTGTGCTGCCCACCAGCTTAAAAGCCATTGTATTCTTGCCAAAGTTAAATTCTTCCTTGATGTTGCCGCCATAGATATTGGCTTTTTTGAGGTAGGAAGGGATCTCGGAAAAGTAGTTTTCCTGAAAGTAATAGAAAGTAGTATCGGAGATCATCTTCAGGGGAGTCAGATAGCCATTGGAGGTTGTGATGATCTTGAAGTATCTCTTCTCCAAGTCTCTCCATTCGATGGTTAGCCTGGGTTTTTCGTCCTCTTTCTCTTTGGCTTCAGCCGGTTCGAATTCCTCTGTTTCTGCATCGGGAACGGGTGTCGGTTCTACGTCTTGGGATTCCGTATTTTCTTCTGGTTCAGCATCTTTCTGGGTTTCTGCCTCAGTTTTGGGATCCGAAGTTTGGGGAGCAGGCTTTTTCTGAAGGATTTCCTTCCAGTGGTCGGTTTCCATCTCATAGGCATCCCTGGGCACCAGATCCAGACGGCAGATATTTCAAGAGCTTACTACCAGAAGGGATTTCAGATCGGGAGTCCAGGAAAAATCTCTGATTCCTGCATCGTCATTGATCAGTTTTTGGGATTCTCCACTTTGGAAGTCGTAGAGGTAGATATCCCGGATATAGTTATCTTCCCTGAGGGTTACATAGGTTGCAAAATTGGGATCCGGACTAAGTGCGAAATTATAGGCATAGACATCACCCAGATCGATGGCTTTGACAGTGCTGAAACTGGAATCTGCCACAGCGATCCGTCCGCCTCGGCGCTCATCTTTGTAAGATATTACCCATGAACCATCTACTTGTCTATCAAAACTGCTGATCTCAAACTGGTCTTTGCCAAACCACTCGATCGGTTCAATGCTTTGGACGCTATCGATCCTTACCTTGAACAGGGAGTTCAGACCCTTATGCAATCTGGAAACAATGGCAGTATGCTGATCTTTGAGAAAGGCTATTTGATTGAATCCGGCATGGTCATTGCTGAGCCTTTTAGCTTCCCCTCCCTTTCGGGGCATGGCAAACAGATCATATTTGAATCCGAATACCACCAGCAATTCATCATCCGAAACTCCATAGACCTGAAAATCGTTTTTCATGATGGCCAGGCGGGTAGGATCTTCCCATTGGTCTTCAGGGATGTCGATGTTTAGTTATGAGACTTTGTCGCTAAAAACGGCGGTTGGATCATATTTCCACAGCTCATTGAAACATTCGAAGACGATTCTGTCGTTTTCCCTGGCGATGTTGATATTACGAACCGACCAGATGGGGAAGTTCGTGAGTTTATAAGGATTGTTAAAGTTCTTGTTTTCCACCCGGTATAGCTGGAAGCGTTCTCCATCGGAGGCGGCATAGAAGATCGAACCGCTTCTCATTGAATAGCGTGGATAGCGCTCTGTATATTCTGTGTCTGTTAGCCTGGTATAATTTTTGGATTCAATATCCACTTCCCAGAGGTCTCCATTCTGGCTTCCTTTGTAGGCCTCCCGGAAGGCATAACCCCGGCGGTTGAAAATGATCCTTTTGTTGTCTGGAGATAGAGATGCGATTCCATCTCCAATTTCTACTACCAGTTGGGGTCTCGTTCCATCCAGGGGAACACGGTAGAGCGAAGTACCATACTGGTAGCTCCATTTTGAAGCCAGGATTGCGCTGCCATCGGCATACCAATCAGTTGCCCAAAAGCTTTCCCTAAATACTGGCCTGGCAGTCCCACCGTTTGCCGCTATGATATAGATATAATTCTGTCCGTCCCGGATAGAATTGAAAGCTATATATCTTCCATCTGGGGACCACAAGGGTCTCTGTTCGGTAGCAGATGTCGAGGTGAGGCGTCTGGCAGATCCTCCTTTGAAGGGTACTACCCACAGATCCCCCTGATAGACAAAGCAGACGTTTGCTCCATCTGGCGAAATTGCC
>JAQUHL010000106.1 GCA_028683635.1 Candidatus Cloacimonadota bacterium | reverse complement strand
GTTCGCACTCTGGTACGGGAAGGGCTGAAAGGGAAATGATGGATGGACCATAAAGATTATTTCTTTAAAGTCCTGGAAGGAATCGGCGGGATCGATCTGAAAAGCCTGGTTCCTGCGCTTGAGCGCTACGCAGAACTTCTTTATGAGGTAAATCTTTCCATCAACCTGGTATCACGCAAGATGGAGATAGAGAAATACTGGACACAGCATTTTCTTGACAGCTTACTCATCCTCAAATGTTTGAATCTCTCAGGTCAGGTTTTCCTCGATTTTGGCTGTGGAGGCGGGTTACCAGGCATTCCTTTGAAACTCGCACAACCTGATTGCACTGCCCTGATGCTGGATTCATCGCATAAAAAGATTTATGCTCTCGAGGAAATGATCGGCAAACTTGGCTTGGGCGGAGTGAAAACCTTTCCTCTCCGTCTGGAGGAATATGCTGCATCCTCCGGCAAGCAGTGCGTGGATTACATCCTCTGCCGAGCAGTGGCGATGGAAAGCCGCTACCATTTGCCCTGCAAAAGACTGTTGAAAAAAAACGGAAAGATGTATTTCTATAAATCGCATAAACTCGATGATCTGAAGGACCTGAAGTTCACAGTGGAATATGAAACCCAGGATGAAGTTCTGGGCTTCCGCAGGTTCATTAGCGTGTGCGCCAGGGATTTGTAGAAGATCCCGATCCTCTTTTTCGGAGGCCGTTTTAATGGATGAACCGGGGATACTTTAGCAGTGGCAGCTTCATGCCAAATAACACAATATGATTTTTCTAAGGATATTATGGCCAGAGTAATTACGATCGTAAACCAAAAAGGCGGAGTGGGGAAAACCACTTCCGCAGTGAACCTTGCTGCTGCCCTGGCAGTGCTGGAAAAAAAGACCCTTCTGATCGATCTCGATCCCCAGGGTAATGCTTCCAGCGGCGTGGGAATAGATAAGGATAAGCTCGATCTTCAAGTCTATGACGCCATCATTGGCAGGGCAAGCATTAAAGAAGCCATCCAAAAGACAAATACAGATAACCTGTTCTGCGTCCCAGGGAACATCAATCTAACCGGTGCGGAAATTGAACTGGTGCACGAATTTGCCCGGGAACATAAACTCAAAGAAGCCATTCAGCCAGTGTTGAATGAGTATGATTTCATCCTGATAGATTGTCCGCCTTCCCTGGGCCTGCTTACCGTCAATGCCATGACTGCCAGCAGCGATGTCCTGGTGCCCATCCAGTGTGAATATTATGCCCTGGAAGGAGTCAGCCAATTACTCACCACCATTCGCCTCATCCAGAAAAATCTCAATCCCCAGCTCAATATCCTGGGGATCCTGCTCACGATGTTTGATAAACGGCTGAATCTGTCTCTACAGGTAGCAAAAGAGGTGCGCAGATATTTCAAAGAGAAGGTCTTCAATTCCATCATTCACCGCAATGTCAAGCTCACGGAAGCTCCCAGCCATGGCAAACCAATTTTTTTATATGACATCAAATGCAGCGGAGCAATGAACTATCTCAATCTGGCCGGAGAAGTGATAGAGCGTTGCCATAGCAATTAGACAGGGGATGATTATGATCAACGACCGCCTGGGAAAAGGATTGGGAGCACTCATCAGGGATAGTGAGGAAGCACCCGTAAGCAGGAGCGGTATCAGTACCCTGCCCCTGGACAAGATATATCCCAATCGTTATCAGCCTCGCAAGATTTTCGATCCAGACAAACTAAATGAACTGGCTGCTTCCATCAGGGAAAACGGGATTATTCAACCCCTGATCGTGAGCAAAACAGATGAGTCTGATTATGAACTGATCGCAGGGGAACGCAGGCTCGAAGCGGCAAAACTGGCGGGTCTCACCGAGGTTCCCGTGGTCATCAGATCTGTCTCAGATAAAGAAAAACTCCAGCTTGCCATCACTGAAAACATCCAGCGGGAAGATCTCAATCCCCTTGAAGAAGCCCTGGCCTACAAAGCTTTGATCGATGAATTCAGCATGACCCATGCCCAGATTGCCCAAATTATGGGAAAGGACAGGGCCACAATCACAAATTCTATACGCCTGCTGAAACTGCCCATCCCCATTCAAAACATGATCAACCAGGAACTCATCAGCCCTGGTCATGCCCGAGTCATACTGGGTCTGGAAGATAAACTCCAATTGCCCTTTGCCGAATTCATCCTCAAATACAGGCTGTCTGTGCGCCAGGCAGAGGAAAAAGCCAAACACTATGAGCTGAGTTCAAAATCCAGCTCCAAGCCACCTCTGGTGTCTCCAATGAAGGAATATGAAGAGCGCTTGGGCTCGCTTCTTAACACCAAGGCCTCGATTAAGGACAAAGGCGGTAAGGGCAAGATCGTTCTGGAATACAAAGACTCCACAGAGTTAATCCGCCTTCTTGATAAACTTTGCGGTGAGTAAACAGCTTCTTTTGGCAAGATATAAATAAACAAAATATATTCTTGACGAATTTACATAACCCAGAATAGTGACGCCGATGAATTACACAGTATATATTGAAATGACATAACTGGGCCGGGTGTGGAGCAGCGCACCACTCATTTATAGGTGGTGGGTTGGGCTTGGATTATGTCAATTCACAGGAAATCTGATATTACTTGTATGGCTGAGGAGTGTCGAGGTAGCAGTATGTTTTGCAAAAAGCATTCGCATTTTCAGTCGGGGAGGAGTTAGTTGCGGCTTACAGTGAGGATTACATTATCCGTGGCGATCGCCATATCGTTTTTGTGTATAGTGCCGGAGGCGATGGCAACTGGCACGAGATCTGGTCTACTGGGGTGTTTTGTATGGGCTGTGATAGCTTTACCATTGATCTGGTATATGTTCCTGAGGCAAGAGCCTGAACACTGGCAAAAAAGAAAGTCTCGCAGAAAAACCATCAAACCTGTGAAGATCAATACTCAAACCGTGACCATTCCATGTTTTGAGTGCAAGGGTTCGAACATTTGTCCGGATTGCAAGGGTGAAGGATTGGTCAGCAGAACCGTCCAAAATGAGATAGTACTGGAGACCTGCAGCGCTTGTAAAGGCAGCGGAGTATGCTATAGGTGCCACGGCAGGGGCTACGAGAAACGGGATTGATTATTTTTATGTAACAGAACCGATTTTTTGATATTGTGCTGCTCTGTTGCTGTTTGGGCCGGCAGGGATTTTCCGTTTGACATCTATGGGGCATTATTTATGGTGCTCAAAAGCTCTGAATAAAAGGATCAAGTAATTGAAAACCAAGATAGTTATCAAAGGTGCAAGCGAGCACAATCTCAAGAATATCGATCTCAGCTTTCCCCGCAATCAGCTTGTTGTATTCACTGGTGTCTCTGGTTCTGGAAAATCCTCTTTGGCTTTTGATACTCTCTATGCAGAGGGTCAGCGCCGTTATGTGGAATCTCTGTCTGCCTATGCGAGACAATTTTTGGGGCAGATGGAAAAGCCCAAGGTAGATTACATCGAAGGTCTTTCTCCGGCAATTTCCATCGAACAAAAAGCCGCCAGCAAAAATCCCCGCTCGACCGTGGGAACAGTTACCGAGATCTACGATTACCTGCGGGTGCTGTTTGCCAGGGTCGGTACTCAATACTGCTATTCCTGTGGAGAGAAGGTAGGCTCGCAGACTTTGGATCAGATGGTATCGCACCTGATGGAAAATCCCTCGGGCACGAGAGTCCAGATCCTTGCCCCCCTGGTTCAAAATCGGAAGGGCGAGCACAAAGAAGAGCTTGATGAGCTTCGGCAGCAGGGCTTTGTACGGGTTCTGGTAAATGGCCAGCAGCGCACTCTGGAAGAAGAAATCGTCCTTGATAAGAAAAGCAAACATAGCATCGAAGTGGTCGTAGACAGGATCGTCATCAAGGAAGGCATCGAATCCCGGCTTGCAGATTCTCTGGAGCTTGCCATGAAGCTTACCGATGGGCTGGTCAGGATCGACTATATCGATGAGGATCGCAGTTCTCTGCTATCTTCTACCAATTCCTGCGCTACCTGCAATATCGGTTACGAAGAGCTCTCCCCCCAGAGTTTTTCCTTCAATTCGCCGATCGGTGCCTGTCCAGTCTGCAACGGTTTGGGCTATAAGCTGGAGTTTGATCCCGACCTTGTGGTTCCCGATCCTGAACGCTCTCTGATGGCTGGTGCGATCGCCGCCTGGGGCAGGTTGGAGGACAAAGAGGGGAGCTGGACGCTCAATACTATCCGGAATCTTGCCAAAAACTATAATTTTTCTCTAAGCACACCCTGGTATCAGCTATCAGGGGAAGTCAAGCAACTGATTCTCTATGGATCCAAAGGGAAACGCTTCAGGATGGCCTGGAAAAGTGCCCATGGTTCGGGAAGCTTCATGATGAAGTTTGAGGGCATCATGCCCCAGCTCGAACGCAGAATGCACGAAACAACCTCCGAGGACATGCGCCGCTACTACATGCAGTTCATCAGTGACAAACCCTGCACCGAATGTAATGGAATGAAGCTCAAACCTCAGAACCTGGCAGTGCGGATAGCGGATAGAAACATCGCCCAGGTCACTTCTATGAGCGTCAGACAGGCCCATGAATTCTTTACCGGACTGGTACTCACAGGCAACCAACTCATCATTGCCGAAGAAGTCCTCAAAGAAATCCGTAATCGTCTGGGCTTCCTGATGAATGTCGGATTGCATTATCTGTCGCTGGATCGCAGATCTCCCAGCCTCTCAGGCGGAGAATCCCAACGCATTCGTCTCGCCAGCCAGATCGGCTCACAACTCGTCGGCGTGATGTATATCCTCGATGAACCGAGCATCGGCTTGCATCAACGGGATAATACCAGGCTGGTGCAAATGCTGGTCCAATTGAAGGATCTTGGCAACAGCGTGATAGTGGTGGAGCATGATGAGGATACGATGAGAGCGGCTGATCTGATCGTGGATTTTGGTCCGAGGGCGGGAATCTATGGTGGAGAGATCGTCTTCTGCGGTGATATTGCGGAACTCCTGAATCACAAAGCTTCTCTGACGGGTGCCTATCTATCTGGCAAGCTGAATATTCCTCTTCCGGGTTCGAGGGTCAAGCCGGATAGCAGGATGATATCCATCCGCCAAGCCGGATGCAACAACCTCAAGGCCATCGATGTGGATATCCCTCTGGGCCTGTTTGTTTGCATCACCGGAGTATAAGGTTCCGGCAAGAGCTCATTGATCAATCAGACGCTTTATCCCTATCTGCACAATCATTTCTTCCGCACTACCCATCGGGTGGGAAAGATGGATTCGATCTCAGGAATCGAGCAGATTGATAAGATCATCAGCATCGATCAGCAACCCATCGGCAGAACCCCTCGTTCCAATCCCTGCACCTATATCAAGCTCTTTGATCCGATTCGCAATCTCTTTGCCGAGCTTCCTGCTTCCAAAGTAAGAGGTTACAAAGCTGGTAGGTTTTCCTTCAACGTCAAAGGCGGACGCTGTGAAGCCTGCGAAGGAGCAGGAGTAAAACAGATCGAAATGCACTTTATGGCAGATATCTTTGTAACCTGCGAAGTCTGTAAGGGCAAACGCTACAACCATGAAATCCTGAGTATCCGCTACAAGGGAAAGAACATTGCCGACGTGTTGGATATGGACGTCCAGGAAGCTGTCGAATTCTTCGATAGCATTCCCTCAATCCGCAATAAACTTAAGACCCTCCATGAAGTGGGATTGGATTATATCAAGCTGGGTCAACCTTCCACCACCCTGTCCGGAGGTGAAGCCCAAAGAATCAAGCTTTCCCGGGAACTGAGCAAAACCAGCACCGGGAACACTCTTTACCTATTAGACGAACCAACCACCGGGCTGCATTTCGATGACATTAACAAACTCTTGCAAGTATTGAAAAAGCTTGTAGCCATGGGTAATACAGTAATCGTGATCGAGCATAACCTGGATGTGATCAAATCTGCAGATTGGATCATCGATCTGGGACCGGAAGGCGGTGATGAGGGTGGAGAAATCATTGCCCAGGGCACACCGGAAGAGATCGCCAAAAACAAAAAGTCATATACCGGCCAATTCCTCAAAAAGCACCTTGCCAGGCAGGTGAAATTGTAGTCAGGCACAAATGTCTTGACGTCCATTGGGATTCCTGAATCATGCATTTCTGGAATGTGATTCCAGATTTGCAGAGAATATGGAGGTTCCCATGATTCCAAGAGACATGCTTTCAAACCTGAGAAAAGCTGCTGCGGGCTTTCCGGTAGTTACCATCACCGGACCTCGCCAATCAGGTAAAACCACCCTTGCCAGGATCGCTTTCCCAGATTACAATTACTTAGATCTGGAGCATATCCCCTTAAGAAGAATCATGCTGGAAGATCCTTTGTCCGTTCTCTCCGACCCCATGGGATTCTACATTATTGATGAGTTTCAGTATGTTCCGGAGTTACTGAGCTATGTAAAGGTCATGGTAGATAAATCGGGACTGGAAGCGCAGTTTGTTCTCACAGGTTCGAACCAGTATGCTCTGATGCAGGGCCTCACCCAATCACTGGCAGGAAGAACTGCGCTCTTTGAGCTTCTTCCCTTTAGTTTCGAGGAAGCTGATAGTGCGCAATTACCTTTGGACGATGTGATCACTCAAGGGTTTTACCCCCGGCTGATAGATAAAAAAATCGATACCGAGTTGTACTACAATGCCTATCTTTCCACCTATTTGCAAAGGGATGTCCGATTACTCTCAAACGTGCAAAACCTGGATACCTTCAGCAAGTTTGTGGCTCTGTGTGCAGGAAGAAGCGGTTCAATTCTAAACAAAGAGGCCCTGGCAAATGATACGGGTGTTGCTGCAAAAACAGTGGATAATTGGCTGTCTGTGCTTCACACCAGCTATATCGCTTTTACCATGCAACCCT
>JAQUHL010000105.1 GCA_028683635.1 Candidatus Cloacimonadota bacterium | reverse complement strand
ATAATGTTCCCCACTGCTCCCACGGCAGTATATCCTTGGATTTGGAATCTTCCACTGGCTACATCCACCGGGATCACACAAGATCAGCATGGTGTGGGGCTGTTTTCTGCGACGGTTATCGAAATCCGGTGAAAGTCCGGGCAATCAGAAGAAACTGTAAAGACAAGTGGTACAGTGCTTTGAGCTGTGGATCCAGAGGCAATGGTACCCGTTTGGACGGTGCTGCCCGTCATGCTTACGTAGGCATCGTTAACCGAGGCAATACCATTGACCGTGATGGGTGTAGAACTGGTGTTTCTGAAACTGGGCCAGAGCTCAATCGTTTCTCCAGAATTCACGATATCATCATTGTTTCCGTTGGAAGGAGCCGTTGCATCATCATCTACCATCAGGTTCTCAAACACAAGTCCCCCGGCAGCATTGATGGTGATTGTGCTAACCGTGGGTTTATGTTCATTCATGTTAACCGTGAGGGTCATTGTTCCAGACAGTCCGGCAGGAAGATCAAACATGGCTCTGCCAGTTTCATCGGTCGTGGCAATCTCATGGAGAGTGGATGAATTGGTAAGGGTGACCACAGCGTTTGGCATCAGCACATTTGCTGCATTGCGGACTGTTACCTCGTAGTTTGTGGTTCCGCTTGGGATAGTTGACGGTGCCACTACATTGAAAGAACTTGGCTGGCCAACATAGACCGTCGAAGTTGGATCTCCCATGAGATTGCACATCTGGGAAAAGAATTGGCACTGTGAAGCATTGCTAATCCCATATACACTATGCAGATATAGCTTCGTATATAACAGTGGTTCACCCATTGTTCTCATCCCCAAAGCATAAATACCATAAAAGATCCCCTGAGATAGAAAATTGTTCATAGGGGTATGGGTGCTACTGGTCGCCATTCCAATGGAAGTAATTCCACCCCCCAAACCGGCAGCGGTTCCGGTTCGAATAACATTTTCCGTAAGTGATGTTCCGGCAAAACTTCCCGTGTTACAGGTAATGATCACTGAATGGTATAATTTTTGCCCATTTAAGGGACTGGTAGGTGGTGACCACGAGGATACTCCAATGTACCCACGATAGTGGAAGAAGCTAACTCCTGCTGTTATAGCATTGTTGATCTGGCTGGCAAAACTTCCGGAATACACTTCTGTGTAGTTGTATGAAGGATAAATCTGATGGCTGAGTTCTTTGATGTATTTGTTTGCGTAAATGGTGGAAATTCCAGATGCGGATGGATCACCAACCAGAAGCATGTTATTCATATATGCTGCAACTCCAAGATCAATATCCCTATCCATCTTGATTATCTTTGCCATTTGAATTTCCATATCTCCGGAACTGGCAATTGAGATTCTACCTACAAATGCGTCACCCAAAATATCTCCCCCAGCCAGCCATGTATATTGATAGTCTCCCTCAGAGCCATTGTATGTAAAGGTGGGTACGGCAATCGTCCCTCCAACGTCACCAATCAGGACAATATGTTCAGGACGATCCACCCATGTGTTATAAGCATTTTGAATATAGTTTTTGATTGCTGTGTTTGAGGTACCGGTAACTGATGTGCTGGCAGAAAAAACCTTGTAACCCTTTTGCTTCTTCCAGGCAATGTATTCATTGACCTTGGCTGTATAGGAGGCGTTAGTATAGTTACCATAGATTACCAGCATGACTGGAGCTTGATACACCACATTTCTTCCAACAAAAGTATCATAATTGAGGATGAGATCCCTATAGATCCGTTCGAAACTTCTGGAAATCGAGGTAGGAGGCTGAATCTCGTTCTGGGAAGGAAGACTGTCATAGGTCAGCCGGAAGTCAATAGTCTGGTTGATGGACAGCAAGCTGGCCTCCGGGTTGTACTGGAAGGGATAGACGTTTATGCTCACTATTCTCATATCCCGAATCACCACGGGTTCCGAGATCTGGATATAGTTCTCAGGATAGAAGTCGCTGCTTAGGCGTCCTTCCTGCTTTTCTTTCAGCAGGGTTCCCTTACAATCGAGTTCGATGGAGCGTTCTGTGGCCTGCGAACGGTTGACCACAGTGAGTGTGACTCCTCCAGAATAGGGAATTGCAATGTTGGTGGTGAAGATGGGAAGAGTTTCCTCCTCATCGATGAAGAGCTTGGGATTATCTTCAGCTTTTATGGATTTAACGTCCGGATTTTTGGCGTCACTTGCCTCAAGATTCCAGGCAGGAAGGTTAAATCTCAGATCAAGAGAAGAACTGGTTTGAGACCTGATCTCAAAAGAGCTTTGCTGTGAGGAAAGATGAGCAAAAATCAGGGTGGGCACAATAAGCATGATGCCTATCAGGATCAGAAACATTCTTTGTTTCATGTTCATACCTCTGTAATATATTCGATGTTCGTGTCATCTCTTCGTGCTTAGAGCGTAAACTTATCAAAACCTATCATGGGATTTGTCCATAACAAAGCAATTATTGGTGCAAATGTGAAAATATTTTTGCTGAAACCAACAAATCCCGAATAATGTAAACAATGTGATTAACGCCATCAAGTATGGAAGGACTGGATTCCCGATCGAGCCGGGATTGACTAGAGATTTTGAAATCATGGAAATCATTGAAATATCCGAACAAAAGTCTGATTTGGCCAATAAACTGTGATATGGAAAGTTAGACTAAGGGAGCGATGGATAAATAGAGTTTTCACTTGACAGAAACACAGGGTGCAAATTCAAGGAGTTATCTAGATTGACTCTTGGAGTCCGTTTGGGGCATTAGCTCAGCTGGGAGAGCGCATGACTGGCAGTCATGAGGTCAGCGGTTCGATCCCGCTATGCTCCACCAACCTTTACCCCTTCACAAGGGCTTTGTGGAGGGGCTATTTTTTTTAAAGCTCAATATCATGGAGAACTCACAAATGCACAACATGGAAAAAGAGCTCTTGAGCGAGCTTCACAATAGAGGCAAGATTGCCAGAGCAGCAATCCTTACAATGACAACTCTTGCGGGATGTGGTCATCCCGGCGGTTCGATGTCCTCGATCGATGTTTTAAATGTCCTTTATTCCTATATCAAGCATGACCCCAAGAACCCAAACTGGGACGAAAGAGACCGGGTGATTGTGAGCAATGGTCATATTTCCCCGGGAGTATACAGTGCTTTGGGGCTTTTAGGTTATTTTGAGCTGGATACGGCGATTGCCCAATATCGTAAACTGGGCAGTATCTTTGAAGGGCACATTGAGCGCTTTGTTCCCGGTGTGGAATGGACTACTGGCAATCTGGGACAGGGGCTCTCAGCAGGATGCGGGATGGCCTTGGCTTCCAGAATCAAACATATTCCATATCAGGTATATGTTTTGATGGGAGATGGAGAACAGCAAAAGGGAATGATCAGTGAAGCACGACGCTTTGCCGTCAAATACAAACTGAATAACCTGGTGGCCATCATTGACTACAATCGGCTCCAAATCAATGGAGTAATCTCCAAAGTGATGCCCCAAAACATCCGTCATAATTGGGAATCTGATGGCTGGAAGGTATTGGAAGTCAATGGGCATGACCTCAGTATGATCCACAGTGCTTTGTGTGAGACCGCCAATTCTGAGGTACCGATCCTGATCCTGGCTCATACGGTGATGGGAAAGGGTGTACCCTTCATGGAAAACCTGGAGAAATATCATGGCTCCACCCTATCGGAAGCACAACTTGATGAGGCCTTGAAGCATCTCGAAGTACCAAACATAATTGATGAATACAAAAAAATGCGGGACGATTTTATATACTTGCCCAAAACTGATAAACCCAATGAATTTTCCCTGAAGCCGGATTTTGATCCCGGCGCGGCTTTTATCTATGATAAAGAGACCGATAACCGAAGTGCCTGGGGTAATGCCATTGGCGATCTTGCCAAACTGAACAAAGACGTAAAAATGCCTTTGGCAATGGTGGATTGCGACCTCATGGTCAGTGTTAAAACAGGTGAGTTTGCCAGCCTCTGTCCGGATAGATTTTTCCAAAGCGGGATAATGGAAAACAACGCCGCCGTGCTCAGCGGAGCACTTTCCACCTGCGGAATCCAAACTTTTTGGGCGGATTTTGGTGTTTTTGGCACCGCTGAAGTATATAACAATCAGCGCTTAAATGATATCAATCATACTAACCTCAAAGTCGTGGTAACTCATGTGGGTATCGATGTTGGCGAGGATGGACGCACCCACCAATGTATAGACTACATTGGTTTGATGCGTAATTTGTATGGATTCAGGGTGATTGTTCCAGCTGATCCAAATCAAACAGACCGTGCCATTCGGTGGTTGGTAAACCAACCTGGAAACTATCTGGTGGCAATGGGCAGATCCAAGATTCCTCTGATCTATAAAGAAGGTAAAAACCTCTATTATGGAGCAGATTACTGCTTTGAATATGGAAAAATTGATACCCTTAGAGAAGGGAAGGATGCTTGTGTGGTCGTTTGCGGTACCCCAGTGGGCAGAGCTATCAAAGCAATCGAGAAACTCCAGCAGGAAGGATTCTTTGTCCATTTGGCCTATGTTTCCTGTCCTTTGGGAATGCGGGAGAATGATCTGAGCCAGATTCTTAAACATGACCTGATTTTCTCCGTCGAGGATCATAATGTAAACAGCGGATTGGGTACCATTCTGGCAGATAAAATGGTAGAACACTCCTGCCATAGTCGCCTGGTTAAAATCGGGATTCAGAATTATCCCATCTCCGGTACGTCTGAAGACCTATACAGGATTTCCAAGATGGATACAAACTCCCTGTACGAACGTTTCAAACAGGAAATCCTGGCAAAAGAGCTCGTCCGAGCAAACGGTAAGAAAGAAAAGAATTGACGGAAACTACAAAAAAACTTATCAGTAACAACAGATATAAACATCTATATAGGAGCAGGTTATGAAAAAATATTTGAAAACCTATCCGGACAAGTGTATAGCATGCCACACATGTGAAGGCACTTGTTCAAATCTCTATTTCAAAACTGGAGACGTGGAGAAATCATGTATCAGGATAACAGCAGCAGAGCCGGTGAATGATATTAGTGCCTGTAACCAGTGCGAAGCTTGCGTACGGGCTTGCCCCACCCATGCCCTATATGTGACTCATCAGGGAGTGGTGATGGTGAACAAAGCATTGTGCGTGTCCTGCTATCTATGTATTGGAGCTTGCCCAACCAATTCTATGCGCAGATACTTTGGTGGTATTTATCCCTTCAAATGCGTAGCCTGTGGTGCCTGCACGAAATCCTGCCCCCAGGGTGCCATTAAAATCGTTCAGGAATAAGGAGTATATAATGCATAAGATTGAAAGAAAGGTACTTGCAGAGTTCAAATATGAACTGAAACCGGTTGAAAAAGGTTATAACCGCAGAACGCTCTACCTGAATGTGGGCACCAAGGAAATTGCCTCCAAACCTGTGACTGACCAGATGATCGACAAGTTTGTAGGCGGGAAGGGCTTTGACCTCTATCTGATGTGGCACGGAGTCAAAGATGATACCAAGTGGAACGATCCTGAAAATGAGATATGTATATCCTTTGGACCTCTTTGTGGTAACACGAACTATCCAGGTAGTGGAAAATCGATCGTAACCACCATCTCTCCGCTTACCGGTATTCCTGTGGATTGCAATGTTGGCGGGCATTTTGGTCCTTATGCCAAGTTTTCGGGGTGGGACGCTATCGAGATCCAGGGTAAGGCAGATGAGGAAGTAATCGTCTTCATCGATGGGGACAAGGGAATCATAAAAATCCTTACTGCTCCTGATGAAGAGATCAATAGCCACATCCTGGCTGAAGAATTGGTAAAAGAATTTGCCGATAGCCCTGAGAAATACCAGCATGTTTCTGTTGTGTCTTCCGGGAAGGCTGCCAACTATGTGGACATTTCCTGCCTGAACTTTTCCTTTTGGGATAAGAGAAGAAAGGTGGCCAGGCTTAAACAAGCTGGTCGGGGTGGTACCGGCAAAGTATTACGGGACAAGAAAATAAAAGCTTTGGTAGTCAAATATAGCGGACTAAAAGGGGACACGAACCATCCAGTTGATATGGAAACACTCCAGAAAACAGGGATAAAACTCCATAAGGAAATTGAGAAGGGAGATAGCTCTCAATGTCATATGCGGGAAATTGGAACAGCTCACCTGATGGAGATTATGAATGACTATGACCTCCTCCCCATCCGCAACTTCAAGTATGGCCAAATGCCTGAGGCCATTGCTCTGGCTTCCTGGGAATTCAAAAAGCTCTTCACCCAAAATATGCCCGATGGATGCTGGTTTGGATGCTCCCTATCATGCTGTAAGGCAGTGGACAATTTCATCCCCCGTAGCGGCCCCTACAAAGGACAGTCGGTCTGCGTGGACGGACCTGAATATGAAACTGCCGCCGGATGCGGATCCAATCTCTGTATCTGGGATCCTAAGGATGTAGTGGAACTTAACTTCTATTGTGATACCTATGGGATCGATACCATCTCCTTTGGAACCAGCGTTGCTTTTGTGATGGAGTGCTATGAATATGGTATCCTGAACAAGGAACGCACTGGAGGAATTGAACTCACCTGGGGCAATGCCGATGCAGCTTTCGAGATAATCCACCAAATGGCACGCAACGAAGGTTTCGGCAAAATCGTTGGAATGGGAGTGCGCAAAATGAAGAAGTATTTCGTGGATAACTTTGGTGCGGATCCCAAACTAATGCAGGATATTGGTATGGAAGCCAAAGGTTTGGAATATTCTCAATACATGAGCAAAGAATCCCTAGCCCAACAGGGTGGTTATACCCTGGCTCTAAAAGGTCCTCAGCATGACGAAGCCTGGTTGATCTTCATGGATATGGTAAACAACCACATCCCAACCTTTGAGGACAAAGCAGAAGCCTTACACTACTTCCCCATGTTCAGAACCTGGTTTGGCTTGCAGGGATTGTGTAAGCTCCCCTG
>JAQUHL010000104.1 GCA_028683635.1 Candidatus Cloacimonadota bacterium | reverse complement strand
CCTGGCAGGAAATGAAATGTTCGAGCATTGCCTGGGCCAGGGCCGAACCCTGGGTGGGATCGGTAGCTGCACCGATTTCATCGATCAGGATCAAAGTCTGCCTGCCGCAATTGCCAATCATGCGGCGGATTTTATCCAGATGCGCTGAAAATGCAGAGAGGGCATTTTCGATGGACTGATCATCCCCCACATCAGCATAAACAGGCTCAAAATAGCCAATCTTACTTTTTTTGTCCACCGGCACCGGCAGCCCGGAAAGAGCCATCAGGGTAATAAGACCAACCGCTTTGAGCAGCACGGTTTTCCCACCGGTATTGGGTCCGCTGACGATCAGGATATCCTTGTCCTTACCCAGCTCGAGTTCGAAGGGGATTACCCTGGAAAAATCATCAAGCTTCAGGATCAAAAGCGGGTGCCTGGCTGCTTTTAGATCCAAATATGGCTCTTCCCCGATCTCCGGAACCTCAGAATGGAGCTCCCGGGAAAGCTTGCCAATGGCAAAGCGGAGATCAAATTCCGAAAGCAGACTGGTGTTATCCAAAAGATAACCCGAAGCTGCATTGATGACGTCGCTATAGATGGACAGAATCCGATAGATCTCCCGCTTTTCTTCCTGGATCAGGAGCTGCAGTTCATTGGACATGGGAACCACGCTCTCCGGTTCCACAAAAATTGTGGAGCCCTTGGCAGATTGCCCCTGCACAATGCCCTTCACCTGCGAAGAACAGGTATCTTTGATGGGCAAAACGTAGCGATCATTACGCTGGGTTACAAATTTATCCTGCAGGAATTTCTCCAGGGAGCTATCCTGGATCAGACTCTGCATGGTCCGGATAATCCTGCTGCGCAATCCGTTAATGCTCTTGCGGATTTTAGAGAGCTCCGGTGATGCGCCATCCAGAATCTCTCCCTCAGGATCGAAGATCTGCACAAAACGCTGAGTGATCTCCGGCAAGGGAACCAGCTTTTTTGCCAGCTTCAGAATGCGGGGATAATGCTCGCAGTTGCCAAGCCCCTGATGCACAAGATTGCCCAGCAGGGCATTTTGGTAGATGACAAGCAGTTCTTCATAATCAAAGATCAGAACCTGCTTCTCCACAAACAGGGGATCAAGGGATGTCAGATGAGAAAAATCGAAACCGTAACCATGCTCACAAGCGCTTGTGAATTCATCGTTTATCGCCAATTCCTGGCGGATCAGAGGCAGGGATGATAGCGGAACAAGCCCTTCTGCCAGTTCCCTGGCAAGCAGACTGTCGCATCTTTGGGAAATTTGCCTTAGGATCTTCCCAAACTCGAGATCCTGATATGGTAAATACATTTCTTAAATGGGAGAAGGCTCCTCTTTCTCTTCCTTGGGCTGGGTGCTGTAGAAAGGAGATGCATAGAAGCCAGCCAGCTTGGTGCGGAGCATTAGATCCTGTTTGATGACCTTCACCTTGTCCACCACGGGTCCATTCAGATTTGGGAAGCTACCCAGAGCGGTTGGACTCACAAAGCCGATCTTCTGTTTCCCCACTTCCCATCTGGATGATGTGAAATCCCAAAAAACCATCACGGTCAGGATCAGGCCCAAAGAACAGAGGAAGCCAAATAGCGCACCAATAAACCGATTGATAAAACCCAGATGAAAATAGGTGAGGGTCCTGTTCACAAATACCGTAAAAAGCTTGATCACGATTGCGACAGACACGAAGATGAGGGTTGATGCAGCGATCGAGGCATAGGTGCTGCTGAGCTTGTAACTTTGGATAAGCTTCTGGGATACTGCGGGATAAAAGTGACTGATGAGCACAAAACAGAGCACAATCCCGGCAAGACGGATAAGCATGCCCAAAAGTCCCTTCCTGAAGCCATAGATCAGGCTAACTACGAGTATGACTAAAATTATCCAATCAACTACGCCCATGATAAACTCCTTGGCTGATGAAAAAGTGAGGAGTTTTGACGCATGATATCAAAACTCCCACAATTACTCCGGTATCAGGACAAATGGTTTAATCACTGCTGCTTAAGCGAAGCCTGACAGCATCACTGAGCGCTTTTCCATCCACCCTGGTTCCATATTTCTGTTTCAAGTGCCCGATAACCCTACCCATGTCTTTCATTCCGCTGGCATCGAGCTCCCGGATCGCCTCCCCGATTGCGGAGGCAAGCTCTTCGGCAGAGAGCCCGGCAGGCAGATATTGCTTCAATATGCCGATCTCTTTTTCTTCCTGAGAGGCAAGATCTTCCCGCCCGCCTTCCTTGTACATGTCCATGGCTTGCTGACGGGATTTGATGGATCTCAGGATCAGCTCCAGGATCTCATTTTCGCTCAAACTGCGGATCAACTCCACTTCGAGCTTTTTGATCTCGGTTTTCAGATAACGAAGCACCATCAGGCGGTCTTTATCGCCTGTTTTCATGGCCTTGGTCAGATCAGCCGATATACGCTCTATCATTTCATATAGCGTTGCATTCTGCGTTGCACTTTGAGCATCTTCCGCTGAGCAGCATTATCTTCGCGTTTTTTCTTCACGCTGGGCTTTTCATAAGCCTGATGCTTCTTGATCTCAGAAAGTATAGCAGCCTTCTCGCATTTCTTTTTGAATCTCTTCAGCAAGAAATCAAACGGCTCGTTTTCTTTGGCAAAAACCTTCGGCAAAAACATCACCACCTTTTTTTATAATTTAGCAGTGAACGAGAATTTGAATAGCCGATATATGTCAAGAAGAAATCCAAATTTCCTCCTTTCACAATTTGATGCTTGACAATAGATAGAACCACATTTAGATTGTAAACATGAGATCACTTGGGGGTGATAAATGATTAGGAATCAGGATTCCGGGAACCCGATGCGCACTGCGCACCTGCATAAACTCATGGGAAAATCCGTTTCGGTGACCAATGAAATCTGCTCTTACTACCGTTTTGCCATCCTTTTTATTTTCACTGCGCTGATCTTGCACAACCGCCTGGATTACAGGCTGATAGCCTTGCTTTTACTGATCTTGAATCTCCTGCTTTATATCCTCAAGGACGTCTGGGTATTGCCCAAAATCGAAGAATTTGTCCGCATGTATCGCCCACCCTCCCGGGATGAGGATTCTTACCAGCCGGGCAGTTCCAATCCCCCGAACCGCCTGACAAGAAAGGCACGCTCCGCTTTCGGGAGGGTTGGCAACTTTCTGGGTATAGTGTGCGTTCCCCTGATTTTGTTTTACTGGTTCAGCCAATGGGAAGATCCTGAAAGCAAAGCTTTTGCCACCAGCGTTCTTCTGATCGCTTCGCTGTTTTGGCTGTGCGCCAGCGCTTTCAAAGTGGTGGTTTTGGGCAGATACCGTTCCGCCCTTGCCCTTACTCCGCTTCTTTTCATGCTCTGGAAGCTGAAGGTGGTTGACCGCCAGCTTCTGATTCCTCTTCTCATCCTCGGCTCGATTTTCTATACTCTGAGCGCTCTGGTTATCTATCTCAGATTTGATCTTGACAAAGCTTACAAAGAGCTCTCCAGAGAGCCTTCCTCCCAAAAAGTGAGAAGCCCCTTCACCCGCTTCAGTTCCGAACTTATTCAAAATGTCGATTGCAGCCTGATGAGTTCCTGTGATCCCGATCTCGATGATGATTTTGATCCCAACCAAAAATAACGAGGATGATAATGAAAAAATTCACTCTGATTCTTCTGATAGCGATCGCTATCCTGTTCTTGCTCAAATACAAGGGCAAGTTTGAATTCTGCAGCTAATTATTTTTAAGGCTTTGCATGGCCACATGCCAAATTTATACAGAATTCACATTGAAAAGACATAATCCAGGCCCAACCCACCGCCCTTTAATGAGTGGAGCGCTGCCCCACACCCCGCCCGCTTATGTCATTTCAAAGTGAACTCTGTATTATCCGCTCTCTGATGGACAAGAATGCTATAAACATACTTTCAACTTACGCATCACCATGCTGTTACCATTTGTTGCACCATCTTGTTGTGCAGGATGGGACACTTGGGATGGTATCAAGAATATAAGGAAGGAAAAAATATGAAAAAGATTTGCCTCATCACTATCCTGGCGCTGGTTCTCATGCCTCTGCTTTTTGCCAGAGCGGAAGCCCTGGGAAGAATCAGCCTTAGAGTCAGAGATACCAAAGGTAATGCTGTTCCTGATGCAGTGATAGCCGTGTATCAGGGAAAAACCATGATCACTGAAGTGAAGACCTCGGATAAGGGTATCGCTCTGGTGAAAGATCTGAAACCCGGAACCTATGAGTTAATTGTAAGCAAGGCCGGATACATGCAGTTTAAGCAGGATAATGTGGTAGTAGTGGGAGATCAGGCCATTCCGATAAACGTTGTTTTGAAAACCAAGCCAGAGGAGCACACTCTCAAACAACCGACTTCTCCGGGAGCCCCAGAAGTATATGACTCTTCTAACCTCTACAACAGTATGCTAAAAGGAAAGATAGGAAGCGCAACTACCTCAGCTTATCAATATGAAGGCTATCCCCCGTCCGATACCAACGAGTTCGCCGCCATCAATCCCAATACCTTCCAAAGAGCCGATGCCTCCCCTCTTTCCACCTTTTCCATCGATGTGGATACCGGCTGTTATAGCCTGGTACGCAAATGGCTCAACTCCAATGAACTTCCTCCAGCCAACATGATCCGCACCGAGGAACTTCTGAATTACTTTTCCTACGATTATCCTCAGCCCAAAGATAAGCATCCCTTTGCCATCTATACAGAACTGGGCACCAACCCCTGGAACGAAAAACGCCAGCTTGTGCACATCGGTCTCAAGGGCAAGGAACTCGATCTGGAAGAAACCCCACCCAGCAACCTGGTTTTCCTGATCGACGTCTCTGGATCCATGGAAAGCTCCAATAAACTGCCCCTGGTGCTCCAATCCCTGGATATGCTTGTCGATAACCTGCGTGAGCAGGACAAGATCTCGATCGTGGTCTATGCCGGAGCAGCAGGCACAGTGCTCGAGCCTACCTACGGAAGCGAGAAGGGAAAGATCAAAAAAGCTCTGGCCGCCCTCAGAGCCGGAGGTTCCACCGCCGGGGGTGCAGGTATCGCCCTGGCCTACCAGACAGCCCATAACAGCTTCATCCGGGGTGGAAACAACCGCATCATCCTCTGTACGGATGGAGATTTCAACGTCGGTGTTTCCTCCACTGCCCACCTGATCGAAATGGTGGAAAAAGAAAAGGAAAGCGGCATCTTCCTCAGCGTGCTGGGCTTTGGCATGGGAAACTACAAAGACAACCGCATGGAGCAAATTGCCAACAAAGGTAATGGCAACTATGCCTATATCGACACTATCCTGGAAGCCAAGAAAGTCTTCGTCAATGAAATGACTTCCACGCTCTTTACCATCGCCAAAGACGTCAAAATCCAGGTGGAATTCAACCCCGCTCTGGTCAAGGCTTACAGGCTGATCGGCTATGAAAACCGGATGCTTAGAACCGAAGACTTCCGGGATGATACCAAAGATGCCGGAGAACTCGGAGCTGGTCACACTGTGACTGCGATCTACGAGATTATCCCCGCCGGAAGTGATGAGAAGCTGCCAGAGGTGGATTCTCTGCGCTATCAGAGCACAAGCAAGCTTACTTCAGCTTCCAAGGCCGACGAATTGCTGACAGTGAAACTCCGCTACAAACTGCCCGATTCAGATACCAGCATCCCCTTGGAAAGCCCACTCTTGAGCAAGGTAATCCCTTGGGATAAGACCAGCGACAACTTCCGCTTTTCTTCTGCCGTGGTGATGTATTCCATGCTCTTACAAGATAGTGAATTCAAGGGATCTTCCTCCTGGGATCTGGTGAAAAAACTCGCCCAAAACAGCCTGGGAAAAGATGAATATGGCTATCGAAACGAATTCATGAACCTGGTAAAAATCGCTGAACTACTGAAAACTTCCCGGAAAAACTTTGAGGATTGAGCTTCAGGAAGGGATTCGCATCCCATCCTGAGCACAATCCCCATCTACTATAGAAAAACGTTCACTGTGATCTGACACGAAGCCCTGGCCGGGCTTAGCTTGTAAGTGCCATTTCACAGTGAACTTTTTTTTAACCAAAACAACATCAAATATTACGTGGCACACAACTATGCAAATGGCAAGAAGTCAGAAACCATAAAAACCATTGATTAATGGGTTTAGGGCGAAGCCCTGCTCCCATTAGGGTGGTGGGCGGGAATAGATTTACAAAACAAGCCTCACAACCAGCATATTGGGAAGCCTGTATTTAGATAAATCGGGATGTGCAACGGTATTTGAGAATGGTGAACGGTGAATGGTTAGTGGTTTGGAATACCTTAGCCCAACGGGCGGCATATCATAGTCAGGGCGTGGAGCGAAGCGTAACCCCTGTACAGGCGCAACCCCACAACCACCACCCAAGCCCCGTCAGGGGCGACATCACTCCTGCTGCATACCAAACACCTTGTCCGGATCCCAATGCCTTTTCAACTTCGTCTCACTTTGTGGTGACGAGGACGTCACCACTCCATTAACATCAGAAGACCATAGAATAATGGGTTGTAGGGCGAAGCCCTGCTCCTTTTGGGGTGGTGGGCGGGAATAGATTTTCAAAAATATGCCTCACAACCAAAGACCACTGAATAATGGGTTGTAGGGCGAAGCCCTGCTCCTTTTAGGGTGGTGGGTGGGAATAGATTTACATGAACAAGCCTCACAACCAAAGATCATTAAATAATAGGTGTGGCCTTGCTTCACAGCATTAATCACTTCTTAATCTACCGTTAATCAAGCGTTAATAATTAACGCTTGATTAACGGTAGATTAAGAAGTGATTAACGCCTTGGAACAGCAACGGAGTTGGGAGAGATTACACCCGCATTCTTGCAAAGTGACAACGAAATCTGTGGATATTCCGAACCTACTGAGCCACCCATTCCGCTTACCGAGAACCACCCTATCCGAAGAATAGAGCCACTAGTTCCGTTTACAGGGCCAGTGACCTC
>JAQUHL010000103.1 GCA_028683635.1 Candidatus Cloacimonadota bacterium | reverse complement strand
CTCATCGATGCCTATTGCGGAATCGGTTCCATCGGAATCTATCTGGCTGATAAACTCAGGCATCTGATAGGGATAGACGAAATTCCTGAGGCAGTAGAGAATGCCAGAGAAAATGCTGCCCTGAACAAACTCAGTTCTTTTGAGTTTCACTGTGACCGGGTGGAACGCTTCCTGGTAAGCTCAAAGCTCGAAAATGACAATTGCACTGTGATCCTTGATCCGCCCCGGGGAGGTGTCGATGCTGAAGCCATTAACAGCCTCACAGCCAGGAAAATCCATAAAGTTATTTATATAAGCTGCAACCCCATGACGCTGGCAAGGGATGTGAAGCTGTTCCTGCAAAAGGGCTATTCACTGATGGAAATTGCGCCCTTTGATATGTTCCCCCAAACTTGGCATATTGAGACCCTGGCAGTGTTACAATATACTGGTAATAAAACGGTATAATCATGGATAAGATAAGTAGTTACCGATATCGAAAAACAGCTTTGATCAGAATAATAACTAATATATTATTGTTATATATGATGTTAAGTTTGGTTTCATGTGACAAGCGGGATGCTTTGAGCAATGACAAAAAAGAGATTCAGGATCTGCTATACAACTTTCAATCCGCTTTCAACTACAAGGACATTGAAACCCTGATGGCAGGTTTTCACGTGGATTATCTGCATGATGGTTATATTGTTTGGACGATTCGGGAGCGTTGGCTGGATCTTTTCTCCACCTACGACGTACTGACTATCGAAACCATAGATATCAGCATCGAATACTTTCAGGCAGTGGTGACCATGCGGCTCAGATTCGAATCCCCCACTCTGGTACAAAGCTACAATGCTCCAGAGGAAATGGGTGATGTTTCCTACCTGTATTATGAAGACAATCGCTGGCAGTTCCATGGTAATCGTGAGTATATCAAACATTCTGAAAAAGACTAAATAAAGATAAAACGGGAGTAGATATGAGAAAGACATTTTTTGTTGGCCTGGTACTTGCCCTCTTCATTGGCATCCTGGCAGGTGAAAACACCGATATCAACAATACTCATGCCTTCGGACTACATTATGGCACAGTATCCGGGTATGGATATGGTTACAGGTTTTTCAAGGGAAATCAGGGTTGCCAGTTTACGCTGTTTGCCATGACTACAGGTTCCAACGACAAAGATTTCGATGCAACCGCATATGGTGTTACTGTGGATGAGAAAACAGGACGGCGCACTATGCTTAATCTGGGAGCCAACTATCTGCACGTCCTCAATGATTTCAATAAAAGCAATGTCCGTTTCTATCTTCTGGGTGGAGGTGCCTATAACTTCTACCGCAAAACCATGGTTTACCAAAACTACATCGAGCATTCCGCATTTGGCGATTCATATAAAAAGACCAAAAACAAGGATACCTGGGTGCTGGGATTTGGCCCAGGGATCGAAGCCAATCCCAAGAAAAACATCCGTCTGTCGCTCGAACTTCCCGTCTCCTATAAAAGCGATGGAAGCCTGATCATGTTTATACCCCAGGTGGGTTTGTATTATTATTTCAAGTGAGGTTCAGCTTCCATCCTTGAGATCGATATTTCTGGATTTGAATCCGTATCCCAGCACATCGTTCACATCTGTGATAATCATGAAGGCATCTGGATCGATGTCTTTTACAATATCGGTAAGCTGGGGTACCTGACGCCTGTTCAGTACGCAGAATATCACCCGGATATCATGCTTGTGAAAGCCACTCATTCCTTTGAAGTAGGTAATACCCCGATCCAGTTTTTCAAAAATCTCCTGGCTGATATCGTCTACAAAATCGGAGATAATGAAAGCTCCTTTGATATAGGGTAAACCTTCACTGGCCAGATCAGTAATCTTGGTGGTAATAAAGAGGTTGACGTAGCCCCAAATGATGAGTTTCAGATCCTTGAATGCTAATCCCACACTCAGGATTATGGCAGTTTCCACAATCCAGTAGCCTGTTCCAATTGAGAGCCCGGCTTTTTGTTTGATCAAAGCCACCGGGATGTCCGTCCCACCGGTTGAGCCTCGAAACCTGAAAATCAGGCCCAAACCCAATCCCAAAAGCACTGATCCGGCGATGGCGGAAAGATAGATGTCCTCAGGGCCGAGCATGGCATAGACGATGTGCCCGTCTTCCAAAATGTGGGTGTACTTCGCCAGGTCCTTTATCAGCCCAAGTTTATGCAGACTTGCCGGATTCAGCAGATCCGTCATTACTGCGGTAAGCAACATGCCATATAAAGACTTACCTCCGAAGGATTTACCGATGAATACAAAACTGATGATAAACAAAGGCACATTCATCACGATCATTGATACACCAATGGGAACATTCAGATAGAAATTCACAATCTGAGCAATACCACCAATCCCACCGGGAGCAATCTTGTATGGAATCAAAAACCAGGAATAGGACATACCAAATATGGCAGCACCCACGACCATCCCCAGATAGCGCAGGATCTCACGCTTAAAATTTATCTTCACTTTCTGTTTCATCAACTCTCCTTAGTGCTTGACGAAAAAAGCTCTTCAAAAATCCTTGAGAAATAAGTACAAGAGGTAATAATGAATATAGACGTTAGGTTAAACGGTATAAAACACAGTACGATAGAAATCGATCAACCACAAACTATCAAATCTGTATTGCGCAATGTCGAGATCGACAAAGGCACAATTCTATCCTATAAAATGAACCATGTAGAATATGTCAATGAAGAATATCTTCTCGAACACAACACTCTGGTGAATTGTATCACTCATTACCATCATGAAGGGTTCAGGATCTATCAGGATTCTGCAGTCTTTTTGCTTTCCAAAGCACTTTATAGCATCTTTGGCAATCAGCACAACCTGGTGATTGAACACTCTGTGGGTGACGGAGTATTCTGTGAGGTATTCAATACCCACATGCTTACTGAGCAGGATTGTGCAAAAATCAAACAAGAAATGCAAGGCATTGTGGCAAAAGATATTCCGATCGAACGCCTGGACATAAAGACCGAGGAAGCCATTGATATCTTTTCAACAATGGGCAGGAAAGATATCATCGATAACCTGAGATATACTTACAAATCCCACGTATCGATATACCGGTGCGGGAAATATTATGACTACTTTATCCGTCCCCTGGCAGACAGAACAGGGATGATCAGGGATTTTGATTTGCTTTATGAAACTCCGGGGATGATCTTACGCCTGCCCAAGGCAAAAGACAGCAAAATCTCCGATCCTTTTGTCCTTCCTAAGAAGATCTTTGCTCTGCACCAGGAACATGATAAATGGCTGGACATCCTTAAAGTGCATAATATCATAGACATAAACAGGCTGATCGATGATTATGAGATATCCCAATTCATTCTTGTGGAAGAAGCCCTGCACGAGAAGAAGATTGCCGAGATTGCATCCGATATCCTCAATCAGAAGAGAATCAAACTGATCCTGATCGCCGGACCTTCATCCTCGGGGAAAACCACTTTTGCCAAAAGACTTTCGGTGCAGTTGCAAGCTTCCAAAGCCCATCCCCTGGTGATTGGAATGGACGATTATTTTGTGGATCGCACTATCACCCCCCGCAAGGAAAACGGGGACTACGATTTTGAATCCCTGCATTCACTGGATCTGGATTTTTTAAATCTGCAGCTTAGCCAATTGCTTAATGGTGAGGAAATTGAGCTGCCTCATTATGATTTTAGCAGAGGTATCCGCAAACGTAGTTCTCACCGGATTAAGCTAAGGGAAGAAGATATCATCATTATGGAGGGGATCCATGGTTTGAATGAAGAACTCACTGCTTCCATCCCAGCCGGATTGAAGGCGAAAATCTATGTAAGTGCTTTGAATCAGCTCAATTTAGATAATCATAACCGGATTGCCACCACCGACTGCCGTTTGATCCGTAGAATTGTTCGAGATCATCAATACAGGGGTTACACTGCCGAAGAGACCCTGTTCCGGTGGACTGATGTGCGTGAGGGCGAGGAAAAGAACATCTTCCCGTATCAGGAAAATGCAGATTATATGTTCAATAGCAGCCTCACATACGAACTGGGAATCCTGAAAAAACATATCTGGAAAATGCTTCTGGCGATACCCAGAGTTTCTTCAACCTACACCGAAGCTCAGAGGCTCAAAAGATTGTTTTCTCATATCAAAGATATCCCGGATACTCTTCCTCCCTACAATTCAATCATCAGGGAATTCACCAACGGAAGCATATTCCGTTATTAATGAGGAGCTGCCTTGCCAAAGATTCATATCCTCGCTGAAGAAGTAAGAAACCAGATTGCTGCCGGAGAGGTGATCGAACGCCCTGCATCCGTGGTCAAGGAACTGGTGGAAAATTCGCTCGATGCATCCGCAACCAACATAACCATAGCTGTCGATCATGGGGGCAAAGATCTGATCCAGGTGATTGATAACGGCGCAGGTATGAGCGAAGATGATGCCCTGCTGGCCCTGGAACGGCACGCTACCAGCAAGATCAGACGCCTGAACGACATCATCAATATCAGTTCCCTGGGTTTCAGGGGTGAAGCTCTTCCCTCGATTGCCTCAGTATGCCGATTTACGCTAATCACCAGATGTGACAGTTCTCCTTTAGCGATGAGGATAGATTTCTCGGATGGCAAACTCCTGGAAATGAGCAAAACAGCCTCCAATACTGGCACCTCCATCACAGTCAAATCCCTGTTCAAAAACATCCCTGCCCGCCGTAAGTTTCTGAGGTCCGATAACGCAGAACTGAGACATATCCTCAAGTACGTCCATTACCAAGCTATCCTCTACCCCCAAGTGAGTTTCAAACTCGTGGTCGATGGTAAGGAAAGGCTCAGCTATATCGCTGCTCCCGACAGGGTGACAAGAATGGCAGAAGTATTTGGTAGCAGCTTTTTTACCGATGACGTGATTGCCATAGACAACGAGCTTGAGGGCTACACGCTTTCGGGCTATATCTTTGGTCTGAAAGAACGCAGCGATAGATGGCTGGAGATGCGATACATCTTCATCAACGGCCGTTTTATCAATGACAAGACGATCCGGCACAGTGTGATAACAGCTTACAAGCCGCATATTTTGAAAACCAGATACTTGCAAAAGGGCAGCACTCCCCCCTACATCCTGTTTTTGGAAATTCCTCCTGCCCAGATCGATGTGAACGTTCATCCGGCCAAGCAGGAAGTTCGGTTCAGGGATCAGCAAAAAGTGCATGGTTTTGTGCTTGATACTCTTTCACGAGCCCTGTCTGGCTATGAGAATGACAAGTTTGCCAGTGCCAAACTCAAGTTTCAGGGATCCGCAAAACTTGATGAACTCACTGATATCGAGCGTGATTTTTACAAAAACAAGGTTCAGATTCCCCGTTATTCCGAATATCAGAAGGAATTTGGAAATCTGTATCAGGATGAAATTCCCGGCTCTTCCTCCGATTCCCCAAAGCACGTCATTCCCATCTTCAATGCAGAAAAAGCCAGGGAAGATGAGCAATTGGAGATTATCCCGGATCTGCCCAATGATTCCATCTCCAGTCCCGGCTTCAATGTGCTGCTCAAACGGGAAGAGGAATACATCAATCCTTGGCAGCTTCACAATACATATATCTTCATCCAGATTGAAGAGGGATTGGTGATAATCGACCAACATGCAGCCCATGAGAGAATCCTCTACGAGAAACTGATTCATCGCAGTGGTGGTGCCCCCGCCGTCCGGCAGAAACTAATTGTACCCCTGGTAGTGGATATTCCTCCTTATGTATCCCAGGATATCAAAGAACTGGTGGAAAAGAACCTGAGCCTTCTGGAAAAGGTTGGGTTCAGCCTCAAATCTTTTAGCGGAGATTCACTGGTAGTGGAGGAAATCCCTGCTGAGCTTTCAGATTGGCAAGGTGGAAAGATTTTTATCGAGATTTTAAAACAACTGGAAGCCGAACTTGAAGTGAGCAATGATTTTACAGATTCTCTGGCAAAATCCATCGCCTGCAAGGCTGCCATCAAAGCAGGTGATCCTCTCACAAGAAGAGAAATGCTCGATCTGATCAACAACCTCTTTGCCTGTAACACTCCGTATTTTTGTCCTCATGGTCGTCCCTTGATAATCAAGATGACCATGCAGGATTTTGATAAGAAGTTCAAACGTATTCTTTGAAAAAGCCCATCCCCATCATCACCATCGAAGGCCCGACAGCAGTAGGGAAAAGCAAGTTTGCTTGTGTCCTGGCAGAGAGGCTGAATTCTGAGATTATTTCTGCGGATTCCCGTCAGGTGTACAATAAGCTGGATATTGGCACGGCTAAGATCGATAAAGCATCCCAGCAAAGAGTAAAACATCACCTGATAGACATCATCCAGCCAGACGAAACCTACAATGCCGGTAGCTTTGCCCGGGACGCATTTCGGATCAGTAAAGCCATGTTTGAGAACAAGAGTACTCCCATCTTCTGTGGGGGTACTGGTCTTTATATCAAGGCCGCCTTGGAAGGCTTGTTTATCCATCCTCCCATCCCTTCTCAGATCCGGGAAGAATTGAACCAGAGAATGCAAAATGAGGATCTAAGTAGTCTCTATCATGAATTGGCCAATTACGATCCGGAGTTTGCTTCTTCTATAAGCAAAAACGACAAACAGCGTATCCAGCGAGGATTGGAAATCTATCTGGCCTCCGGCATTCCCATCTCCAAGCATTGGATAAAGCAGAAGCGGGTACCCAGGTATCTGCCCTATAAGATTATGATTAACGATTCCCGGGACAAGCTCTATGAGAAGATAAACTCAAGGATTTATAAAATGCTGGATATGGGTCTGCTGGACGAAATTCAGAGGCTTTTGGATGAGGGCTACAACGATACGTGCCCGGGACTCAATTCCCTGGGATACAAGGAGTTTCTCCCATTTTTTCATAAGACGATGGATTTGGATGAGTGCATTCAAATAGCCTGCCAGCATACCCGTAACTATGCAAAACGTCAGTACACTT
>JAQUHL010000102.1 GCA_028683635.1 Candidatus Cloacimonadota bacterium | reverse complement strand
GCGATGAAAATCCTACTGCCCAGGCAGCCGCCAGAGCCATCGGCCAGTGCGCCTCCACCATCCACTCTGCCCGGCACTGCATCGGCCTGGCCCTCTATGGCGCTTTGGCGCTGGCTTACCATGCTCTGGGCGCCAAGGCCGCCTGGAAAGACCTGGAACGCCACGCCGCCGCCGAATGCGCGCGGATGCTGGACGCCCTGAAAGCTGTCTCCCGGCCCAACGAGCCCAATCCCGCCCGCATCAAATGGCAGTGCTGACCTTTAGCCCCCGGCGCAGATATGCTGGTTGTGAGGCTTAGCTCTGTAAATCTATTCCCACCCACCACCCTAAAAGGAGTAGGGCTTAGCCCTACAACCCATTATTCAATGATCTTTTCTGTTGGATAATTGACGATAGCTTAGCCAACGTCTGAGAACCAGCGTCATCCCGGGAAGTCGAGAGCCTCGACTGATCGGCTATGATCCGGTGGCGTGGGGTGGTTTGACCCGGGATCCAGTCTTTTAATATCAAAAACCACCTCACGTTTACATACGAGAACCACCCTTCCACAGCATATCCAGACACCCCCTTTACGCAGGAGCACAAAAATTGACCTTGACAGATCACCCGCCCTTATATATATGTTTCGTCAAATAACGAAATGGATGTGGATATGAATGCACTACAACTGTTTAAAGGCCTGGCAGATGAATCCCGGCTGCAGATCATTCGCTTACTGCAAGCCAAAGCCTGGTGCGTTGAAGACCTGGCGGAAGAGCTGCAACTGGCGGTCTCCACCGTCTCCGCGCATCTCAAAAAGCTGCAGCAGGCAGGTTTGGTGTATCCTGTCAAGGTTCAGTACTACAACCTGTATCATCTAAGAAAGGAGATTTTGGAGATGCAATTGAAAGAGATAGTTCCCGCGGAGGACACAGCCAAGCCCGATGCCGCCGAGATACTGCGTAAGAAAGTCCTGCAGGTTTACTTCAAGGACGGCGTGGTCAATCGCTTGCCCACCCAGAACAAAAAACGCTGGATCGTATATCTGGAGATCATCAGGCTCTTCGAAGCAGGGCGCGTCTATAGCGAAAAAGAGATCAACGCGCTGATCAGTTCCATCCACGAAGACTACTGCCTGGTGCGCCGCGAACTGGTGGAGGAAGGCGTTCTGCACCGTAAGGATGGCCTGTATCACTTTGTGGAAAACTATGCTGAGCATCCGGGCTTTTACCAGAAGATCTGGCGGGAGAGCATGGGTCTATCCTGGTCCTGATTTTTTAGGCAGGTGAGCAGTGCATGGCTGGTCTGCCCGGGATGTGCAACGGTCTTTCTTTGTGGTTCAGAATTACAGAAGACCGTTGCACATCCCGATTTATCGAAATACAGACTACCGAACATGCTTGTTGTGAGGCTTATTTTTGTAAAGCAGTACGACCAATTGGGGAGGAGACGTCCTAGTCGCCACAAAGGATATATGCGTTCCGAACAGGCAAACCGTTGCCTCTGTCGACCGGAGCTCGACAGCCCAAATAGGGGTGGGGACGTCCTCGTCGCCACAAAGTGAGACGAGGTTGAAAAGGCATTGGGTTCCGGACAAGGTGTTTGGTATGCAGCAGGAGTGATGTCGCCCCTGACGGGGCTTGGGTGGTGGTTGTGGAATTGCGCTTGTACAGGGGTTACGCTTCACTCCACGCCCTGCCTATGATCTGTCGCCCGCTGGGCTTCACAATAAGAAAGATGTTCTGGATTCCCGGTCGGAGCCGGGAATGACTGGCAATGTTACTCTGGGAGGAGTTGACTTTCCTGAGAAATGGCAAAACCTTCCCGATTACAGGGGCTTAGGCTTTGCCGCGCACCCTGCCTATATTATATCGCCCGTTGGGCTTCAAATAAGAAAGATGTTCTGGATTCCCGGTCGGAGCCGGGAATGACTGGCAATGTTACTCTGGGAGGAGTTGACTTTCCTGAGAAATGGCAAAACCTTCCCGTTTACAGGGGCTTAGGCTTTGCCGCGCACCCTGCCTATATTATGTCGCCCGCTGGGCTTCACAATAAGAAAGATGTTCTGGATTCCCGGTCGGAGCCGGGAATGACCGAGGCTTTGGAAGGGGGAGGGTTGGATTTTGATCCGGGCGAACCGCCGCTTGCCCCTATGAACCGTTGGGGTTCTTCTTTTTATCCAGCATCATGCGGCAGGTAGTGAGCAAGGTATTGATGGCATAGGGTTTGTGCATGAATTCATAGCCTGCTTCGATGGCGTGGCGGATTTGGGGTTTATCATCCGTGTAGCCGCTGGAGAGGATAAAGGCGGCATGGGGATCGAGATCTTCGATATATTCGATCAGATCAACCCCGCTGCCATCGGGCAGGACGATATCCACAAGATAGAGGTCATATCTGGTTTTTTGCACCTTTTCGATCGCTTCCATCATCGTGTGGGCAGCTTCCACCACATAGCCATTCAGTTCCAAAACCTGGGAGGCGAGATCGCAGACCATGATGTCGTCCTCCACCACCAGGATGGTTTCCGTGCGGCTTTCGGAAGTTTGAAGCTCGATATGTTCTTCTTCGGCCACTTCCGTGGAGGTATCATGGGCGGGGAGATAGATTTCAAATACCGTTCCCAGATCGATTTCGCTTTGGACGGTAATTATGCCCTGGTGCTGGCGCACGATGCTGAACACAGTTGAAAGTCCCAAACCGAAGCTTTTTCCCTTATCTTTGGTGGAAAAGAAGGGATCGAAGATATGATCGAGGTTTTCGCTTTCGATACCTTTGCCGGTATCGCCAAATCTGACGCAGATATATTTTCCAGGCTCAACCAAATCGAGCTGGGTGCAGTCCATTTCATTTAGCAGACAATCCGTGATCCTGATTTCGATGTTTCCACCCAGGGGCATGGCATCACGAGCATTGACGGTGAGGTTGAGGAAGACCTGTTCGATCTGGCTTTCATCCGCATTGATGCAGTATTTGTTATGGCAATCGATATTGATTTTGATATCTTCACCCACCATGCGGGAGAGGATCTTTTCCAGGCTGACCAGGAGGTTTTGGGGGTTGATGATCTTAAATTCTGTTTCCTGTTTGCGGCTGAACATCAGGATCTGTCTGGTGAGGGCGGAGGCTTTTTTCCCGCTGGTGAGGATGATGTCCAGGGAGCGGCGGAGCTTTTCATTGTCCTGGGTGGCCGGCCCCAGGATCTCGCAATGACCGATGATGACCTGGAGGATGTTGTTAAAATCGTGGGCAATTCCACTGGCGAGGCGTCCCACATTTTCAAAGCGTTTTGCCTGGACGAGGGCTTGGTTTGTTTCGTAGAGATGGGAAGTGTTTTCCACAATCTCGAGCAAACCGCAAACCTCGCCGTTGCAATCCAGCATTGGTTTGACGCAAAACTTAAATTGGTACCAGCGATGGTTTTGCTGGAAGGTGAGGAGGTTTTCGTAATCGAGTTTCTCATTGAAAACCCGGTGGGTAAGGATTTTCAGTTGAGGTCCCAAAAGCAGATCCGGAGGATTGAAAGCCATGGCAATCTTTTCGAAGATAAGATGCTCGCCATTTTTCAGGCCGGGGATCCATTTCTGGATTATCGGGTTTTGGTACAGGACATTGAAATCCTTGTCCAGAATGGAAATCCCGATAGGTAAGGTATCAAAAACAACGCTGAGTGAATCACAGCCAAGTTTGGCCAAATCTGACATATTCATTTACAACCACCTCAAAAAGTATGAATTTCGTTTCTTAGATAGCTCTTCTGCGGAAGATACTGAGATGCACGGAGGAAGGGGTTTCACCTTCTTTCAGGGAGCGGTTCAGTTTGTCAATAATCCAGGAGCGGTGTGCTTTTTTGCCAGCTCTGGCAGTAACCATGAAGATCGAGGAAGCGAGTTCCTCTCCGGCAGAATCGAAAACAATGGCCAGGAGCCGGATATCTTTGTCCTGTTTCAGCCTGTTTTCGAGATCATATTCGATTTCGATATATGATGTAGTCGTTTGCAGGATAGCGGGATTGGTGATGATGATGTTTTTGGCCAGGCTGTCCTGAGTGTGATTTTGATACCAGATTCCAAAGGCAGCGCCGATGATGGCGAGCATTACAAGCACCATCTTAAGCGGCCGTTTCTGGGGAAAATCCATTCTTTCCACTACAGGCATATCAAATCCATCAAAGCATAAAACTACCTGCACCCCAATGCTCGATCACCAGGGTGCAGGGTATATAATAAACAGCTACAATTTCATCATATAATCAGCAAGATCGGCAACCCGGCAGGAATAACCCCACTCGTTGTCGTACCAACTGAAGATTTTTGCCATGTTGCCCTTGACGGCGGTGGTGAGGGAATCAAAGACCGAGGAGTGGGAATTGCCCACGATGTCTATGGAAACGATTGGTTCATCGCAATACATCAGGATTCCCTTCAGTTCGGATTCGGCAGCTTGTTTCATGGCCTGATTGATCTCTTCTTTGGTGGCAGGTTTTTCCAGATTGCAGCTCAGATCCACCAGAGAACCGTCGGGAGTGGGTACCCGGATAGCCAGACCATCGAGCTTGCCATTGAGTTCCGGAATCACGAGGCCGACGGCTTTAGCGGCACCTGTGGAAGTGGGGATCATGCTCATGGCAGCAGCCCGGGCGCGGCGCAGGTCACTATGCGGGAAATCGAGGATCCGCTGGTCGTTTGTATAGGAATGGATGGTGGTCATCAGCCCTTTTTGGATGCCGAAATTATCGTTGAGAACCTTGGCCACCGGCGCCAGGCAGTTTGTGGTGCAGGAAGCATTGGAGACGATGGCGTGCTCGGGCCTGAGAGTGGTATGGTTTACACCCAAAACGATGGTGGCATCCACGGTGTCCTTGGCGGGAGCGGTCAAAATCACTTTCCGGGCTCCGGCTTTGAGGTGTTTGGAAGCCTTTTCCCTGGTGGTAAAGATACCGGTGGATTCGATCACCAGATCCACTCCCAGTTCTTTCCAGGGCAGGTTTTCGGGATCTTTTTCGGCATAGATCCTGATCTTCTGGGAGTTGATGATCAGGCTGTCGTCAGTGTGGGAAACATCACCTGCAAATTGCTTGTGGATGCTGTCGTACTTAAATAAAAAAGCCAGGGTCTTGGCGTCGGTAAGATCGTTTATGGCAACGATCCTGAAATCGGGATGGTCTTTGAGGATTGCTCTCAGGACGAGGCGTCCAATTCTCCCAAAGCCATTGATAGCGACATTCAATTTCATATTATTCTCCAGTCTCATAATAAGATGCTGTTATTGGCACTGCCACTCATCCGGCAGAAATCTTCCACGGTTTTTTGCATTTTTTCTTCCCCTTTGACGAGCCATTTGCGGGGATCGAACTTAGCTTTATTGGGCACATAATCGTCCGGATTGGTACCCCCAGGGCAGACGATGGCATATTTTTCCTTTTCCCAGAAGGCCTGGATGGCACTGGCCATATCCATCTGATAGTGGGTATCTTTGTTGATTTTGACCACCCCGTTGCGGATGGCGATCTGCTGCTGGTCATCCGTGAGCCCGGAAGCTCCGTGCAGGACGAGCCCGCGCTCTACCTTGTGTTTGATCAGAAGGTCGTCGATGCGTTTGATCAGATCGAGATTGAGCACCACTTTGGCACCTTTGGTGACGCCGTGATTGGTGCCTACTGAGGCAGCAAAGAGATCGACGTTTGTCTTTTGCACAAATTCGAGGGCTTCACTGGGATCGGTATAAAGCTCGGTCTCGGAAACGATCTCATCCTCGGTGCCTTTAATGTGGCCAATCTCACCTTCCACCAGGACATGGTGTTTGTGCGCAACGTTTACGACTTCCCGGGTTACGCGGATGTTCTCGGCAAGTTCTTCCTGGGAAGCATCGATCATAACGGAGCTTACCAGCTTGTTTTCAATACAGAAGACAATGAAATCAAAATAGTTGGGAGTGGCGTGATCGATGTGTAAACCAACTCCGCTTGTGGGGAATTGGGAAGCGAAGGTCTGGATCATAGTGGAAATCAACCTGGCCCCCGCCTTGATATCCTGGGTGCTCCCGGCCGCATATTTGCAGGCTCCGGAACTCATTTGCATCAAACCATCGGATGCTGCGGCATTATAGCCCTGCACAATGGCTCGGATCTGGGTATCGAAAACAACGTTTGAGGCAATGATACCAAAGCGTTGACGCTTTGCTTTCAGGAACACCTCATTCAGTTTATCACCTGTAAGAAACATGGGTTTCCTCCTTTCATGAGTAGATATTATCTTATTTGCACATTGTCCGGAGATTGGAGTAAAACCGTCAAGAGAAATCTTTGAAGTATTTTTTTTTAAGTTTGGCACGAAATTGACATAAAAGAATTACGTGTAGTTATAAGGGAAGGAGTGTTTTGGTTTAACATACTGTTTTTCCGTATGTAATAATGGTAAAGTCCTTATTCAGAAGGGCTTTGTAAAGAAGAAGATTCTAATAAATGATAGGAGAAACTGATGAAGAATTTTGTAAGTGTACTGATCTTACTGCTGATTACCTCATTGGGATGGTCAGCTATGTCGGATTATACCTTCCAGCAGTCACCAGGTACCTGGCAGGCTTTGGCCAACCCAACCACGATCCACAGTACCGGGATCGACGATGCCATGAGTCCGGTGATCTCAATCGGATTTAATTTTGTGCTTGATGATGCTGTTTATTCCACCTTCAAGGCAAATTCAAACGGATTCATCACTCTGAATGAAGGCTCTTCGGCGTCGATATCGAACAATCTGACTGCCCAGACCCTCATTCTGGCTGGGTTGTGGGATGATCTCAAAACAAACGACACCGAATCCCACGTAGCTTATGAGCTTACCGGAACAGCACCCAACCGGGTGTTTACGGTTGAGTACAAGAATCTGAAATGGTATTACAACGCTTCACCTGTAAACCTCGTTAACTTTCAGATCAAGCTCTATGAAACCACAAACTATATCGAGATGATCTATGGCACGATGGGAACAGCTCCCGGAACTTCCGCAAGTGCATCCATCGGAGTCTCAGGAGC
>JAQUHL010000101.1 GCA_028683635.1 Candidatus Cloacimonadota bacterium | reverse complement strand
ATTCGATAACCTGAAGGAACTGAATACACTTCTCAACAACATTAAAGGACGAATCGGCCAGCAATATTTTACTGAAGTGTAGGCAGAATCATTGGAAAAAAACCTATTCAAAAGCCAGGATTTTATTACCAGAAATTCTATACTGATTCCCCATGATAAAGTGAACGTTTACCATCGTTCTCCCAAGCAATACCTCATCAGCTGTGAAGAGAACAACATCGATGTTCAATTGGATTACCGAAAGCTTGACTCAAGAGGTGAGTCGAAATCTGTCAATGATCAATCTGACAAAAAGGTGTCACAACCTGCTAAATTGGAGTCAT
This sequence comes from Candidatus Cloacimonadota bacterium, assembly GCA_028683635.1. Lineage (GTDB taxonomy): Bacteria > Cloacimonadota > Cloacimonadia > Cloacimonadales > Cloacimonadaceae > JAQUHL01. The sequence goes on along the minus strand of JAQUHL010000101.1, from coordinate 6,694 downwards.
GATTTGACAAGTCGCTGTCACTTCTTATGGACTGCGGACTCAGATGATTGGACAAATTGGTGTCACAAACTGAGGCCTTTTCCGCGGTTTGTCAAACGGGTGTCACGATTTGACATTTCAGGTGTCACTTTGCAGAGAGAATCATGTTTTCAGGCAATATCCATGGAATAAAAAAAGAGAACACCTTATGAGACGTTTTGTTGCGGTAACTCTGATCCTGCTCTTATGTGGGAGCGTTTTCGCCATTAGCACCTAAGCAGAGACCAATGGTTTTTTCATTTCCGAAGATACCCTGCCGGTATTCGTATCGTCATTTTCGGCAGCACCCACAACCTACGGTTTTGTATCTTTACGCTGGGTCACCGAATCCGAAACTGAGCTTTTGGGCTTTAGTGTCTGCAGGGCTTTTCCATAAATTTTGATTTTGTCCATTTTGCATGTTGCCATAGGAGGCATTTGTAAAAAAAGCATTGACGCCAGGCTTTCCCATGCTTGGGTGGCATCCGCAGTAGATGAACCTTACAGAGGTGATATGTGAAAGTAGTAATTCTTGCAGCCTTACTGGTACTGGCTTACTCATTCGGTTTCGCTCAGGAAACCATGTTGGGATTTTCCTATGATGACGATCTTTCCACGGCGGAAGAGATCCTCCTGGGCAAAGGATATGAACGGGGGAAGAGCACGGACAGTGTGGTGGAATTCAATTTAGCCGGAGATCCGGGTTTCGCCATCGAACTTATCCTCGTCCCGGAAACTCAGAAACTCACCGGCTTGTATTATTACATCCCTTACAAGGATGAACTCGAGGTGCTGAACTATGCCATGATGATGAATGAAAAACATGGTGAATACACCGAAGTGGACGAGGAAAGAGGAATCATGTATTGGGTCTTTGATACAAACCGCTCTGCCCTGACGCTCTTCAATCAGGATACCAGATACCTCGTGGTTCTCTATTATGACAAACGTTATGAGGAGTTGTTTGAATTTTAGAATCCTGCTCTTCCTGTTCTGCATCAATGTCCTTCCTGCCCAAATCGTGATCAATGAGGTGCTTTACGACCCGGTGGGCACCGATACCGGCAAGGAATGGATCGAGCTATACAATTCAGGAGATAGTGATGTAAACTTGCAGGGAGCTGAGATCTTGCGCGGCGGTGCCGAATATACAAGCGTCTTCACCTTTCCCTATTTCCTCCTGAGAGCGGGACGCTATCTCTGCCTGGCAGAAGCTCAAATTCCCAATGCCATCTTCTGGACGGAACTGGGCTTTCAGAATGGCGGTGACGGAACAGATGGAATCCGCTATGTGTCTCCGGATGGATCATATACGGACACAGTGCTCTATGACGAACCAAACCACAACCTGCTGCCTGACGACAGTGGTTTACCCGGGACCAGTTTTGCCACAGATGTCCCTTCCGGCTTTTCCCTCGCCCGCAGAGCCAATGGGCTGGATACCAATAACCCGGCTGAGGACTTTATCCCGGAACCCAATCCCACCCCCGGCTTGCCGAACAGGGTTTATTGCGATTACCGGATCGGGCAGACAGAACTGAACTTCGATGCGGACACGATGCATTTGGAACTCAGTGTCTGGATCATCAACGATACGGATCTCAATGCGGAACAAAGTGGCAGACTGGAGATCAGGATCGATGAGGAGCTTTTGCAAAGCCTGGATCTGCCCGGGCTGGCAGCACGTGATTCAGTCCTCTTATCTCACAGCCAGATATTGGCTGGGGCGTATCCCCAGGTTCTTTACCTGGAAGCATTCGTGCCAGACGATCCAAGCTCCGAAAACAATATCTGGTCCCACCAGTTTAGTGGTAGCCCGGTGGAGCTTACTTTAAGCGAAGTCATGTATAATCCCGCTCCCGGACAAAGCGAATGGATCGAACTCAAAAGCGGAGGAGCAGCACCAATAGCTCGCAATTACTCAATCCAGGATGCTGCCGGAAACCAGGGCAGCTTCGATTTTACCGCTCCCGAGGCAGGCTATTATATAGTGTGCAGCAATCCTGATTTGTTTCTAAGCCAATATGCGGATTTCCCGCCCGGGAAACTCATCCAGATTTCGAACTGGCCAGCACTGAACAATGAGGGGGATAGCATCTTCCTCCTGGATGAGGACGCTGTGGTGGATTCCACTGTATATGTCGGGCAGAGCTCCAAACAGGGCATCTCTTTGGAACGGGATGCCTATGGACAGTGGAGATATTGCCTTACCTCTCTGGGTGCCACTCCCGGGCAGGTAAACAGCCAGGCTGAGGAGAATTATCCCTCCTTTGAGGGCAAGCTGCATCTGGAAGGTTCACCCTTCAAACCGCGCCTTGGAGAAGAGCTAAGGATATATTACCAGTTTGCCGAGGCGGGGCACAAGGTGAACTGCAAGATCTTTGATCTGGCAGGCAGGAAAAAACGGGTGCTGGCCAATAACGTGATCCTGGAGGCTAACGGATACCTCATCTGGGATGGCAAAAGCGACAAGGGCAAGTATCCCGGCAAGGGGCTCTATATCATCCTTTGGGAATCGCAGAATGGATCCGGAAAGGTCTGGCGCAGGCAACTCACAGCAGTGATTGCGGAGTAGAGTGGTTACCAGGTGGGATGTGGGTGATAGTCTTCTGGATTCCCGGTTTCCCGGGAATGACGGAACAATACCGTTGCACATCCCGATTTATCGAAATACGGACTTCCAAATATGCTGGTTGTGAGGCTTATCAAGGAGTAGGGCTTCGCCCTACAACCCATTATATCGTGCTTAGTTTGAAATGACATAATCCATGCCCAGCCCACCACCCAATATTGTATGGGGCTCCGCCCCATGCCCCGTTTGATTATGTCATTTCAAAGTGGAAACTGGATTATTCAATGGGCTTGGATTATGTCATTTCAAAGTAAGGAACTTTATCATGCTTGCGGACACAAAAAAAGGGAAGGTTAAGCTTCCCTTTTTTTATGATTTTCAAGCCGTTGACTGAGGCTGTTATTTATTCAGGTCTTTGGCTTTTATATTATCTTTTTTCTCGATTTTGGGAGTGTGATCCACAAATTCGATGATGGCGATCGGAGCGGCATCACCTTTGCGGAAACCATTTTTGAGCACCCGGGTATAACGGCCGTTGCGTTCCATCATTGCCGGAGCGATTTCATCGAACAGTTTTTTGACAAGGGTGCGGCTTCCGAGGACTTTATAAGCCAGACGGCGTCCGTGGACACTGTTCATTTTGCCGTAGGAGACGACTCTTTCGGCCTGGCTTCTCATTTCTTTGGCTTTGGCGAGGGTTGTGGTGATTCTGCCATGCTCGATGAGGGATTTAACGAGGTTCCTCATCATGAGGGAGCGCTGATCCGTTTCTCGTCCAAATTTTCTACCATCAACTCTGTGTCGCATGTTTTACCTTCTTTTTCTGAGTGGGAACCGGTTTGCGGGGAGTGCTGATCGGGAGGGCAGGAGCTTCTTCCTCTTTGGCTACTTGCTGCTGGGGAGGGGGAAGGGTTTCTTCCACGGGCTTGACGCCTCTGCTTCTGGCTTCCTTGATCTTGCGGTAGATGCCATCTACATCCATACCGAGTTCCAGATCGTATTTTTTAAGTTTTTGTATGATCTCTTCGAGAGATTTCTTGCCGAAATTGCGGAATTTGAGCATATCCGCTTCCGTTTTGGAAACGAGATCGCCGATCGTATCAATTTCTGCGGCTGCAAGGCAGTTGCCAGCCCGGACGGTAAGCTCGATCTCTTTGACGCTCATGCGGAGAATGCGTTCTTTTTCTTCAAGTTCGGGATCCAGCTCGATCTCACGGATGTATTCCGGTTCAATCTCAAAGAGGCACATTTTGGCGAACATATCCTTGAGGATCTTGGCGGAAACATAGAGGGCATGAGCAGGTTCGATGGCACCATTGGTGAAGACTTCCACAATGAGTTTATCGAAATTCATGCGCTCTTTGACGCGCTGGTGAGTGACGCTGAAATTTACTTTCAGAACCGGTGAATAGATCGAATCGATGGGGATAAAGCCAATGGTGCGATCTTCAGTATTCTGGCGGTCGGCAGGGACGTATCCTCTTCCGATCCCGATAATTAGCTCGATCTTGAGTTCAACATCTTCCGTAAGCTCGAGGAGATAGAGGTCTTTGTTTATAATTTTGATATTGGCGTTTTCCTGGATCATACCGGCAGTGACGATGCCCTTGCCTTTGGTTTCCAGGGTAACGGTAACCTCATCTATCGAATTGGTATAAATAACAAGCTGTTTGAGCCTGAGGATCAGGTCTATATAGTCCGAATTGGCACCCGGGATGGGTGTGAATTCGTGGTGGAGACCTTCAATCCTGACGAAACGAACAGCGGCACCCTGCACGGAAGAAAGCAGCACACGGCGAAGCGTATTGCCCAGGGTTGTGCCAAATCCGGGTTCCAGAGGACCAATCTCAAACTTTCCGTAGGTTTTGGAATAGCTTGATTGTTCATAATCCACAGTTTCCGGCATCTGTAAGGGTTCAAGATACATCATGTGAAACTCCTTTCGGCGTCTAATTATTTGGAGTAGAATTCAACGATAAGTCGGACGTCAACCGTAGTTGGAATTTCTGTTGCCGCAGGAATCGTTAAGAACTGACCACGCATGTTTTCTTTATCAACCGTTAGCCAGGCAAAGGGGCTGGTGGCTTCGGTTCTGCTCATAGCATCAACGAGGGTGGACATGCCACGGCTTTTGGGACGAACTTCGATCACATCTCCGGGCTTGAGGAGTTGGGAGGGAATATCCACTTTTTTGCCATTGACGATGAAATGCCCGTGGTTTACGAACTGACGGGCCTGCATGCGGGTAACTGCGAATCCCAAGCGATAGATCACGTTGTCAAACCTGCGTTCCAGCATCTGCATGAGGTTTTCGCCCGTCACACCCTGCATCTTGGCAGCCTTCACGAAATAGTTTCGGAACTGCTTTTCCAGAAGGCAATAGGTGAGGCGGAGTTTTTGTTTTTCCTTGAGGTGCACGCCATAGTCACTGAGCTTTCTGCGCATGGATTTGCCGTGCTGTCCGGGAGGGAACTTACGTTTTTCCAGAATCTTGTCGTATTTGGCGGTACCGAAGATGTTTTCTCCGAATTTGCGACAGATCTTTGCTTTGGGTCCTGTATATCTTGCCATTTATCTCTCCCTTAGATCCTTCTGGTTTTTGGCGGACGGCATCCATTGTGGGGGATGGGCGTTTCGTCTTTGATCATGGTTACTTTGAGTCCTGCAGCGTTGACCGCACGAATGGAGGATTCTCTACCGCCACCGGGGCCTTTGATGATCATCCCGACCTTGGAGATACCCATTTCCAGTCCGATTTTGGCTACTTCACCTGCCGCGATCTGGGCGGCAAAGGGAGTGCTTTTGCGGGAACCCTTGTTTCCAACCTTTCCACCTGAAGACCAGGCCAGGACGTTGCCCGAGCGGTCTGTGAGACTGATGATGGTGTTGTTGAAGCTGGAATGGACGAATATCAAACCTTCATCGAAGGCAAGGCGGACGCGTTTTTTCTTTACTCTGGTTTTCTTGGCCATTTATTGTACGCTCCTATTTCTTCTTTTTGATGGCGCCGGCACGAGGGCCTTTGCGGGTGCGGGCATTGGTATGGGTTCTCTGACCGTGTACGGGAAGCCCGCGTTTGTGGCGTAAGCCGCGATAGCTGCCGATTTCCATCAGACGTTTGATATTCATGGCGACCTGGGTACGCAGGGTACCTTCTACAACGTATTCGTTCTGGACGATGTCGCGCAGGATCTTTTCTTCTTCTACGGAAAGGTCTGCTACCTTTTTCATTTCGTCGATATTGGCTTTGTGGCAGATTTGAATTGCCGTGTGTCTGCCAATACCGTAAATGTAGGTAAGACCAATAAAGAGTCTTTTGTTCTTGGGAATTTCAATACCTGAAATATGTGCCAAGTTGGTCCTCCTTCTATCCCTGTCTTTGTTTATGTTTTGGGCTTGAACTGCAGATCACGCGGATCACGCCGTGGCGTTTGATGATCCTGCAATCCTTGCAGATGATTTTAACTGAAGCTTTCACTTTCATGATAATCTCCTTGCCGGTTCAGCGGTTTTCTGCCCTGATTGGAGCAGCCAGATAAGCCTTGGAATAAACCGCTGTGAGCATATTATTTATAACGGTAAGTAATTCTTCCGCGGGTGAGGTCGTAGGGTGAAAGCTCCACTTTGACCTTGTCACCCGGGAGAATACGGATGTAATTCAAACGCATTTTACCGGAACTGTGGGCCAATATCTCATGTCCATTTTCCAGTTCAACGCGAAAAGTAGTGTTCGGAAGGGCTTCCTTCACGATTCCTTCAACTTCAATAACGCCGGATTTTCCCATATATTATCCTCAAGCTTTGGTCAGGATTTCCGGTTCGGAGTCTGTGACCAGGATGGTATGTTCATAGTGAGCCGAGAGCGAATCATCGGCACAGAAAAATTCCCAGCCAATCTCGCGAACCCTGTTTGTACCAATATTGACCATTGGTTCGATGGCGAGAGTCATCCCCTTTTTCAGGCGGGGACCGCGTCCACTCGTGCCGGAATTCGGGATCTGCGGTTCTTCGTGGAGATGCCTGCCAATGCCATGCCCGGTGAGATTATCAGCCACGTAGTAGCCGGCTGATTGCACATATTCACCGATGGCAGCGGAGATATCC
>JAQUHL010000100.1 GCA_028683635.1 Candidatus Cloacimonadota bacterium | reverse complement strand
TCCAAAAAGACCAAGCCTGGGATCGTGGATAAGTGGCAAAAGGCTTTCCGTGAACTTGAAGAAAGCGGAGAACTTGACAAAATCCGTAAGATCTGGTTTGAATAAGTAAAATTTAACGATCTATACAATTGCAGGACATGCTACCCAAGCTAAAGCAGTAGTTTGGGGGTGCATGTCCTGTTTTTTGTTACACCAATCCCTTCCTTCTTCAAAGGCGTTAATCACTCCTTAATCTACCCTTAATCAAGCGTTAATAATTAACGCTTGATTAAGGGTAGATTAAGGAGTGATTAACGCCTTCAAGTGAGGATGATTACGGGAAAGACCAGTGGGCGACAGATCATAGGCAGGGTGCGAGGCGAAGCCAGAGCCCCTGTAAACGGAAGTAGAAAAATAGAATTAGCCCTTTGTGGTGACGAGGACGTCACCACCCCTATTTGGGCTGTCGAGCTCCGGTCGACAGAAGCAACGGTTTGCTTGTACAGAAAGCATTACCTGTTCAGAAAGCATATAGCCTTTGTGGCGACGAGGACGTCACCACCCCTATTTGGGCTGTCGAGCGAAGCTCTACTCCTTTTAGGGTGGTGGGCGGGAATAGATTTACATTGCTAAGCCTCACAACCAGCATATTTGGAAGTCTGTATTCAAATGAATCGGAATGTGCAACAATCTTTGAGAATGGTGAACGGAGAATGGTTAGTGGTTTGGAATACCTTAGCCCAACGGGCGGCATATCATAGGCAGGGCGTGGAGCGAAGCGTAACCCCTGTACAAGCGCAACCCCACAACCAGCACTCAAGCCCCGTCAGGGGCGACATCACTCCTGCTGCATTCCAAACACCTTGTCCGGATCCCAATGCCTTTTCAACTTCGTCTCAAGAGGGCGGGAATAGATTTACAAATATAAACCTCACAACCAGCATATTGGGAAGTCTTTATTTCGATTAATCTGGATGTGCAACGGACTTTCGATGGAGCGTCTCACAATATTATGTCGCCGCCTACGGGGCTCTCTGTGAGGTTTTTGGGTTCGTTATACAGGGGTTCCGCTGCGCTGCACACCCTTCCTATGATATTGCGCCCGCAAGGGGCTTGATTGGTGGTTGTGAGGTGGCCATACACAGGGGTTCCGCTGCGCTGCACACCCTGCCTATGATATTGCGCCCGCAAGGGGCTCTGTGTTGACGAAACGTCTCCACCCCTGATGGGCGTACTCTTTACAAAAAATAAGCCTCATAACCAGCATATTTGGATGTCTGTATTTAGATAAATCGGGATGTGCAACGATCTTATCCAAATCTTTATCATTGACACAATAAGCAGGTTTTCTGAAGAGGAATTGCAATGCTTGGTAAGATGTAAGGAAGCAAAAATGAAGAAAAAGTGGAAATGGCTGTTTGGGGTTCTGGTAATTATCGTGATCGTTGTGTTAGTTGCCAAATCCTGCAAAAAGGGAGCAGTTAACAAGGGCAAACAAGCTGTTACCGAAGAAGTTCACACCGTTGCCCGAGGGAAGATCAGTTCGCAGATCCAGATTTTGGGAGAAGTACAGCCCCAGACAGTTGTAGCCGTGAAATCCAAGGTTTCGGGTACGATCAAACGCTATTATGCTGATGAAAATGAATATGTCCGGGCCGGGCAGATAATTGCAGACATCGAGCCCGATTTCAACCAGGCAAACACCCTTTTCAACACCAAATCCCAGCTTGGTCTTGCCAAGCAGGCACTTGATCTGGCGGTTAAAAACGAGGCCGAAAAGAAAATCCTGCTTAACCAAAAGGTTGTTACTCAAAAAGATTATGATGCTGCCAGTGAAGAGCTTGACAGAGCCAGGATCGAGTATACCCGCTCCCAAGCCCAATACGACATGATCAGTGATCTCGATACCGATTCCAAGGTTACCCATGTCTATGCCACAGCTTCCGGGATTGTGATCGAAAGAAAGATAAACGTTGGCGAGATGGTGGTTTCCAGCACCAGTGGCTATGGCGAAGGTACCGTGGTAATGAAGATTGCCGATCTGAATAAAATGATCGTCAAATCAAATATCAACGAGGTGGACATCAACAAGTTCAAGCTGGGGCAGGAAGCCAGGATTACCCTCGATGCCCTGCCTTACGAAGAGTTTGTGGGCAAAATCATCAAGATCGCTCCCATGGCGATTTTGGATAACAATGCCAGAGTCTTCCCGGTCGAAATCAGCATCAATTCAGGCGGAGAAAAGACCAAGCCGGGAATGACGGCAAATATCTCGATTTTCGGCGAATCCCGGGACGACGTCATTGTCATCCCCATCCGGGCAGTGTTTTCGGATGATAAAAACCAGGATATCGTCTATGTGATGCCCAAAACATGCAAAGCCCAGGATACAGCAGCCAAAACTGAATTCAAAGGAGTGTCCACACCCGTGAAACTGGGAGCCAACGACCTGCAGATGGTGGAAGTGATCTCAGGTCTTAAGGAAGGAGATCAGATTTCGCTGGCATCCCCGGTACCGACTCAGAATTTTAATTTCGGAATGTAAATACACACAAGTTTTCAAGCCTCAAAATGGAGTCCTAATGATAGAAGTGAAAAACCTCAGCCGCAAGTTTGGCGAGTTGGTGGCTGTCAACGACATCAGTTTCAAGATCGGTAGCGGACAGATCGTGGGTTTTCTGGGACCCAATGCAGCCGGAAAGACAACCACGCTCAGAATGCTGATCGGCTATCTGCAACCCACTTCGGGTGAAATCCTGATCAATGGGAAAAGCATCTTTACCCATCCTCTTGAGAGTATTCGGCAGATCGGTTACCTGCCTGAATCCAATGCTCTCTATGACGAGATGAGTGTCTATGATTACCTGCGCTATATGGGCAGTTTAAGAGGTTTGGACCAGGCTCAGTTCGAGACCAGGCTGGATTTCGTGATCGACAAATGCGGGCTCAAAGATGTGATCTCGCAAATCATCGGCACTCTTTCCAAGGGTTACAGACAGCGTACAGGCCTGACCCAGGCAATTTTGCACGATCCCCCGATCCTGATCCTGGATGAGCCTACCAACGGACTGGATCCAAACCAGATCTTCGATATCCGGGAGCTCATATTTGAGCTTGGTTCCGAGAAAACTGTGCTCATTTCAAGCCACATCATGCAAGAGATTCAAGCGGTCTCGGACAGAATCATGATCATCAACAGGGGCAGCATCATCATCGATGAGGACAAAGAACTCCTGGTAACCCAGCTTAACAACCGCAAGCAGCTTGTTCTGGAGCTTGAAGCAGGGAAGCTGGCGCTGGAGGAGCTGATTGCTCAGATCCCGGAGCTGGAAATCCATCGTAATGAACAGATCGGTGAAGAGCTGTTCCTCGAACTGAGCGCACCCGCAGACATCGATCTGAAACGCCTGGTCGGTGAGCATGCCCGGAAGCACAAATGGCTTGTCCTGAGCATGTTTATCCGTCGCCACAGCCTGGAAGAGGTATTTTACAACCTGACCAGGAATCTGCAAAAAGAAGCCCCTGAAGATAGCGAGGCTGGCGAGATTGAACCAGAAGAAACAAGTAATGAGGTGGTGGAAGCATGAGCAAAGCCTTTCTGATAGCCAATAAAGAATTCATGGTGGCACTGCGAACCGTGGCCATATACTTCATCTTTGCCATCTTCCTGGGAGTGGTGGGAGTGATCTTTTCCTCCACTCTGTTCAAAGTAGGCAGGGCAGATCTGCGTTCCCTCTTCAGTGTGATGCATTTGATCTTCCTCTTTTATATTCCTGCCCTCACGATGGGAACCCTGGCCAGGGAGAAGAGTAGCGGAACCTTCGAAGTACTTTCCGTTTCCCCCATCCGGTTGAGTTCCGTGGTCTGGGGAAAGTTTCTGGCAAGTTGGGCACTGGTATTCATTGCCATGGCTCTCACCCTCTTCTATCTGGTTATCCTGGTTATATTTGGCAGAGGAATAGATTTTGGAGCAATCGCCTGCGGATATCTGGGCCTGCTTCTGATCGGGGGGGTATATACCTCGGTGGGAATCTTTGCCTCGAGCATCCAATCCAACCAGGTGCTGGCTTTCGTGTTAGGCCTGGGAATTTGCGCCCTGATGTATATCGTGCAGTTCATGATCCCCATTATCCCACCCCAGTTCCTCAGGATTTTCCAGTTTATCAGCATCGACTATCACTATCAGAACTTCCAGAAAGGAGTGGTGGATAGCAGGGATCTGATCTATCTGCTAAGTCTGATGACCGGGTTCAATATCCTCTCGGAACTGAAACTAAAAAGCCAAAACCTGATGTCGGAGAGGTAAGATGGAAAAGCAAACCAAGAAAACCAGATCAATCCTCTTTTCCTCGCTGCTGATGCTCGCGCTGCTGGTCTCTCTAAATTTGGTGGGATCCTTCTTCTATTTCCGCCTGGATTTCTCCAAAGGTAAGCTCTTCAAGCTGGGAAAAGCCAGCCGGGAGGCAGTGGCAAACCTCAAGGGGAATATGATCGTCAAGGTCTATGCCTCCAGTGATCTGCCAACTTCCTTATCCGGAGCTAACAGATATTTGAAAGACTTGTTGGGCGAATATCAGGTACGCGGAGGCAACCGCTTCTTTTTTGAATATGTTAACAATGCAAACCGGCAAGAGTTTATCTCCAAGGCGAAATCTGCCGGATTGAACTATATCGTCTATCAGAGCTATGATGAGAACGACCAGATCTCCTATAAGCAGGCCATCTTTGGCTTAAGCATCGAGTATTTGGGTAGGATGAGCGCGCTGAATATCGGGCCCGGGATCGAGCACCGGATTGAATATGAGATCAGCACCCGCATCCAGGAACTCAAAAGTGACGATCTTCCCCTGGTTGCTGTGTTCAGCGATTCCACCTATCAGAATATGAAGGCTGATCGCTTTGAAGAAAGCATGAACAGAAATTTCCGGGCTTTTGAAGCAGACCTGTTTGTATCCCCCGAGCCAGCCAAGGTGCTGCTCTTTATCGGTACCCTGGATTCGCTTTCAGCGGTTCAGCTCTACAATCTGGATCAGTATATCATGCACGGCGGCAAGGTGGTCTTTTTACAGGAACGGGTCACCCCGGATGCCTATGCGCTCAGCGAGATACCCTCCAATATCTTCGATCTTTTGGCTCATTATGGTTTGGATATCCAACCCCACCTCGTGATGGATTATACCTGCGATTACCGCCAGGGCATATCTGCCGCCATGAAAAGCCCCTATCCCGTCCATCCCGTGGTCAAGGGAAACGACAACAGCATAATCACCCAAAACATCAGCAATATCGTGCTTTACCTCGCCTCTCCCATCGAGTATACAGGTAAGGATAAATCCTCGTTTACACCGATATTACAGACTTCATATAACTCAGCGCTGCTTAAAGGGCCGGACTTCATGCCCGAGATCCAGATGTTCCAAAACCCATCTCCTGCGATGTTCCCGCTGCCTCCTCAGACTGTGGGAGCTCTATTGAAGGGAAGATTGACCAGCTATTTTGCCGGCCGGGGACCTGGCTTTCCCGAAAACTTCAAGGCCGAGACCGACGAAGCTCAGATTGTGCTGTTCAGCGATAGCGAGCTAATCGTGGACGCAGACAAGGAAGAGTATCTGGATCGTTTCTTCATAGTCCTCAATGCCATAGACTATCTTCTGGGCAATGAATCCATGATTAATATCCGTTCCCGCAGCATCGAAAGCAGCAGCTTCGATCTGAGAGAATATCTGAGCCGCAGGAATCCGGATAGCATCGAGATCGCCGAAACTGAACTGGTACTTAAGCAGGGCATTAAAGCCCTGATCATCACCCTACCCCTTTTGGGGCTTGCCATCCTGGGTGTAAACATCCACATCCGAACCGTGAGAAAGCGCAAGAAAATCCAGGAGCGTTATGAAAAGGCTTAAGTATATTCTGCTCATCGCAGTGGTGGTTCTGGTGGGCCTGTGGCTGGCTCTGCGAAAACAGAGGCCGGTGGAGAAACCCCTTCCCATCTTCCCCATCGATTCTCTAAAGATTGGAAAGATCGAGCTTGTACACCCCGATCAAACCATTGCCATCGCCTACCTGGAAGGCAAGTGGCAGATCATCGAACCCATCGTCTGGGATATTGATCCCGATATGTTTACTGCCTTCTTCAGAGATGTAATCACCGCCACCTATTCACCGGTCGTCATGGCAGAGGGGAAGAACTATTTTGAGAGCTATAACCTGAGCGATTCCACCCGGATGCAGATCAAGGTCTATGACAAACGCCAGAAGCTGCACACTCACGTTTTGGTGGGAAACATCGGCAATCCCTTCGATTACTTCCGCTATCAGGGCGACGAGAGGATTTACCAGATCCAAAGAAAAATCGCCAATGTCTATGATCTGGATCTCGGGTACTGGCGTGATCCCCGGCTCCTGAAGATTGAAGAGAAAGATATTACCAGGATTGATGTGCTTACCTATAACCAGAAATATACTCTAATCAACAACCAGGGAATCTGGACTTTTCGTGACGCCCAGGAAGAATTTGAGATTCACTATACAAACAGGCAGATCGCCAGGATCGTCAATATCCTCGCTTCACTGGAAACGAGATCCTTCTTCGATGGCGAAAACGGGGAGTACCTGCAAGGGCTGAACACACCCCTTTGCGAAGTGAATGTTTACCAGACTATGGACAAGGTCACGAATCTCAAATTTGCCGAGTTTTCTCCCAAACGCTATGTCCTGATGATAGATAACCAGCGCAATACCATATTTGAGGTTATGGGAGATGTTCTCGATCGCTTTTCCCGCTGGAAAGAAATATTCAAATCCAGGCCGGGCAGCGAAATTCCGGGTATCTGATTATCTGAACATTGCTCCCAGGCGCATAAAATCTATCGAAACGGCATAATCTGCCGAAGTCTGGGTTTTTTGCAAATCTCCACCCGGGAATTCGGCATAATTGTAAGAAAAGGATATCAGCTTTTTGTAGTGCAGATTCACTCCCCAGCCCGTGGTATCTCCGACAATGTGTCCTGAAGGATCATCATAATGACCCTGTCTCAAATAAACGGTATCGAAGAGACCCAGTTCATAGCCGGTGGCTTCGATGACTTCGTCCTCATCTGT
>JAQUHL010000099.1 GCA_028683635.1 Candidatus Cloacimonadota bacterium | reverse complement strand
CTGGATTGTTACAACTAGACCCATCTGGAACAAAGTATTTACTGACAAAAGACACTGTATTCAATGCACCATCTCCCGCTGCACATCTCGTTCTCGGAAGAGCATCGAGTGGGTATGTTGATTGGGTTGATGATAAGGGCAGAAAACTTGATGAGTATAGGCAATGAGCAAAGAAGCTAGAGCACGAGTAAAAATCAATGATTATCTAAAAGAAGCAGGTTGGCGTTTTTTTGATGAAAATGGCAAGAAAGCCAGCATCATCTTGGAGAACCAGACGAAGATTACCCAGAAGATGATAGATGAATATGGAAACGACTGTGAGTTCTGATACAAAGGTAGTACTATACACGACTGCAGATAAACGGCATAGATTAGAAGTTTTTCTGGACGAAGATACCGCCTGGCTCAGCCAGAGGCAACTGGCAGAGCTCTACCAAGTGGGAGTCAATACCATAAACTATCACATTAAACAAATCTATCTTGAAGGGGAATTGGATTCAAAAGCAACTATTCGAAGTTTTCGAATAGTTCAAACCGAAGCAAAAAGAGAAGTTACACGCTCAGTTGAGTTTTATAACCTGGAAATGATTCTGGCCGTGGGCTATAGAGTGCGTTCACACAAGGGAGTGGAATTTAGGCAATGGGCGACAGAACGCCTCAAGGAATACATCGTTAAAGGATTCACTCTGGATGACGAACGCTTGAAGGGTAATAACACTATAACTGATTATTTTGACGAGTTACTGGCAAGAGTTCGGGACATTCGTGCCAGCGAAAAACGGGCTTACCTGCGCATCCGTGAGATCTTTGCCCTGGCAGTGGATTATGATCCCAAAAGCCAAGATGCGCAGCTTTTCTTTGCCACCATGCAAAACAAGATGCACTTTGCCGCCACCGGCAAGACCGCAGCAGAGATAGTGGCAGAGCGTGCGGATGCGGATAAAGCCAATATGGGACTCACCAATTGGAAGGGCTCTGTAGTCCGCAAAGCTGACGTTGCCATAGCCAAAAACTACCTGGACGCCCAAGAGATCGACATCCTCAACCGCATTGTGAGTATGTTCCTGGATAGGGCTGAGTTTCGGCTCCTGCGCCACCAACAGGTTTATACACGGAAATGGGAAGCATATCTGGATAAATTCCTGGTAGATAACGATCTTCCCGTATTGGAAGGGGCAGGCATGATCTCGCATGACCAGGCCAAAGAACTGGCGGAATCATCATATACTCAGTTTGAAATAAGACGCCGGGAGCTTGCAGAACATGAGGCTGAAACCAAATATCTGGAAGATCTGCAGGGAAGCGTGAAATTGGTGGCAGCCCGGAGAAGAAAGAGATGAATATCTTAAGAGATAAAGACCGTTGCTCATCCCGATTTATCGAAACACAGACTTCCGAATATGCTGGTTGTGAGGCTTATTTTTGTAAATCTCTTCCCGCCCTCTTGAGACGAGGTTGAAAAGGCATTGGGATCCGGAAAAGGTGTTTGGTATGCAGCAGGAGTGATGTCGCCCCTGACGGGGCTTGGGTGGTGGTTGTGGGGTTGCGCCTGTACAGGGGTTACGCTTCGCTTCACGCCCTGCCTATGATATGCCGCCCGTTGGGCTAAGGTATTCCAAACCACTAACCATTCACCGTTCACCATTCTCAAATACCGTTGCTCATCCCGATTTATCGGAATACAGACTTCCAAATATGCTGGTTGTGAGGCTTATAATTGTAAAGCAGTACGCTCGGACGTCCTCGTCGCCACAAAGGATATATGCGTTCCGAACAAGCAAACCGTTGCCTCTGTCGACCGGAGCTCGACAGCCCAAATTGGGGTGGGGACGTCTCGTCAACACAGAGCCCCTTGCGGGCGCAATATCATAGGCAGGGTGTGAAGCGAAGCGGAATCCCTGTGTATGGGCGCCTCACAACCACCAATCAAGCCCCTTGTGGGCGAAACAATTATATGTGGTACCATCCCATGATGATCTGTCACCCTAAGAGGCAATATCTATAAGATCGTTGCACATCCCGATTTAACGAAATACAGACTACCAAATATTCTGCTTGTGAGGCTTATTTTTGTAAAATCTATTCCCGCCCACCAACCTAAATGGAGTAGAGCTTCGCCCTGCGACCCATTATTCAATGGTCTTTTCATAGTGATTCCCGATCCAGAACAATTGCTGCTTCTGATGGTGATGTTCTGGTTGAGCTTCTCTGCTCTGAGCATGTCACTCAGCAGCCGGATGGCTCAATACCATAAGATTTTTAGTATATTATAAGTGCCATGATGACAATCAGATATGTGTTCGCTGGTGGCTAAAGTGAAAAATTATTTTTTAAATCCTGCTAAACGTCTTACGTATATATATAGAGGGTGTTTTTTTGGAATTGAGAAAAGACTGTTGCAGATCCCGATTTATCGAAATACAGACTTCCAAATATGCTGGTTGTTATGTAAGATGGAATGATCCTGTGACCGTTCCCAGGGGGGCAAGCTCCTGCTTGTCACAGCGAGCTTGAGCTCGCTTCTGAAGGCAGCTCCGCTGCTTCTTTCGACCGGGAGGTCGGCAGCCCAAATTGGGGTGCAGACGTCCTCGTCGGCACAAAGGCTATATGCTTTCTGAACAGGCAGATCCGCTGCTTCTGTCGACCGTCTGTAACATAGGTTTGTACCTGTCATAGATATGGAAAATTGCTGCAGATCATTGCAATAACTAAGGGGCTGAAGCCCGTGTTACAAGGCTGCCATGCCGGTTTAGAAGGGATCTAGATATATAGGAGCGGAGCGAAGCCAATCGTTTCAACCCTTGGTTTGATGGATGGGGGATGAATGTTCTGGATTCCCGATCGGAGCCGGGAATGACGGATGATTTGAGGATGGGGGATGAATGTTCTGGATTCCCGATCGGAGCCGGGAATGACGGATGCTTTGAGGATGGGGGATGAATGTTCTGAATTCCCGATCGGAGCCGGGAATGACGGATGGTTTGAGGATGGGGAATGAGTGTCCTGGATTCCCGGTCGGGGCAGGGAATGATGAGAAATATTCCTCGGGAACAAATGGGCTCGATTATACTTGACATGAATGGACAAGTGAACTACACTGTAGTTATGCAGATTCCACATTGAAGCGGCATAATCCAAGCCAACCCTCCGCCCATTATTGAGTGGAGCGCTGCCCCACACCCCTTTGAATTATACTGCTTCAATGTGGAATCTGTATTAGATAAGACCGTTGCACATCCTGATTTATCGAAATGCAGACTTCCGAAGATGCTGGTTGTGAGGCTTATTTTGGTAAATCTATACCCGCCCACCACCCTGAAAGGAGTAGGGCTTCGCCCCACAACCCATTATTGAGTGGTGCGCTGCCCCACACCCCGTTGAATTATGCCGCTTAAATGTGGAATCTGTATGAGATATTTATCCCTATATGGATTGTGAGTAATGAGGGATATCAGATGCCCTCCATAAACGAAGAAACGATGATCTGGAGTTTATCCCAATCTTTGGGACTCCACATGGGAAAATGAACATATTTCAAGGAGCATTATTATGAAACACTATGTATGTCTTGTGTTTATACTGCTGTTAAACGCTTTTGTGTTTAATGCCATCCACGCTCAGCAGCTTATTTATACCGAAGATTTTTCTGCCACAGCTCCGACAGGCTGGGTCTTTGCTTCCAATACCGGTCGGAATTGGAACTCTGTCCTTACCAATACTTACGAGCACCCGAGCCATAGTGGCTCCCACCTGATGGGGTGTTATAACCATGGTGATGCCAATGCAAGTATCTGGGCCTTCACTCAGGGATTTGAACTTACTGCCGGAAACAGCTATTATCTGGATTTTTACCAGAGGATTTATCATGCTTATTATCATGAAAACCTGAAAGTTACTGTGGGCACGGCTCAAACCGCCGCATCTCATTCTACTGTCTTAATGGATTTACCAGGATTGTTAAACACAAATTATATGAACCGGGTAACAAGTTTATTCACTCCCACTTCCTCGGGAACCTACTATTTCGCATTCAATAACTACAATGACCCCCAGCAATATGCGAACAACTATCAAGCCGTGGATTTGGTGAAGGTCTATGAGATCGTAAATACCAGCGTAGCAAATCCGGAGGATTTATACACAAGTTCCGGCCATCCCAACATCCTCGATCTCACCTGGAGTCCCAATGACAGCAACGATCCGGTGATGCTGGCCTATAACACAAGCGATACTTTTGGCTCTCCTGTGGATGGCAGCACCTATGATGCCAGCGCCAATTCCCAAATTCCCGGAGGAGGAACCGTGATTTACAAGGGATTAGCTGCTGCTTTCCGGCATAATGGCCTTGATCCCCAAAGTACTTACTATTACAGAGCCTGGTCAGTAAATGCCGATATTTATTCCTCCGGGATAGGCACCAGCGGCACAACACCCCTGATCCCGTCCCTTACCACAGATTACTTCCAGGGCTTTGATAGCCAGTTTTTACCGGATGGCTGGGCTCATGGCAATCCTGATGCACATTGGGATTTCGTAAGCTCGGATCCTGGCACCGGTGCATCCTCCTCCCAGGCAGGCAGCCATTTTGCCCGCTTGGATTGCTATCATCTCTCAATCTACGGAAATCCCTACCGCCTCATCAGCCCACCCTTTGATCTCCGCTCCGGTGATAAGCAGATCACTTTCTGGGGGTGGGTAGGGCCTAATTCTTTCACTCCCCAACCGCTAAGGATAGATATCTCCACAGACAATCAGGCTACCTGGAACAACATTTACTGGATCGACAGCCATTCCGGAGAATGGGTGTATCATACCATTAGCCTGGCCGGTTTCGACTACGCTGGAGCGGCTTACATCTCCATCACGGGATCAAGTAACTATGGCATCAACTATTGCAATCTGGGCGTGGATAGCTTTGAGTTTGGCCATACAGGCAGTGCCATGGAAATCCCCGAGGTCAGCATCAGCGAACTGAACGGCAGCATTTGGCTGGATTGGGAACCCGTTGCGGGTGCGAATTCTTACCGGATCGAAGCTTCTGCGGATCCCCTCACAGGTTACACGGAACTGGGAAGCACTTCAAACACAGAATATTCCGATCCTGCAACTCCCAAAAGATTCTACCGGGTGTTTGCCATCGACTAATATCGTGTTTAGTTTGAAATGACATAATCCATGCCCAGCCCACCACCCAATAGTGTATGGGGCTCCGCCCTATGCCCCGTTGGATTATGTCATTTCAAAGTGGAAACTGTATAATACAGAAAAACCGTTGCTCTCGCTCCGATTTATCGAAATACAGACTACCAGATATGCTGGTTGTGAGGCTTATTTATGTAAATCATTTTCGCCCTCTTGAGACGAGGTTGAAAAGGCATTGGGATCCGAACAAGGTGTTTGGCATGCAACAGGAGTGATGTCGCCCCTGACGGGGCTTGGGTGGTGGTTGTGGGGTTGCGCCTGTACAGGGGTTACGCTTCGCTCCACGCCCTGCCTATGTTATGCCGCCCGTTGGGCTAAGGTATTCCAAACCACTAACCATTCACCGTTCACCGTTCACCATTCTCAAATACCGTTGCACATCCCGATATATCGAAATACAGACTTCCAGATATTCTGGTTGTGAGGGTGTTTTTGTAAATCATTTTCGCCCACCACCCTAAAAGGAGTTGGGCTTCGCCCTACAACCCATTATTCAATGGTCTTTGGAACACTATACCACGATGCTCTGCAAGGAGCAAATGACTCCTGTTATGGTACTATTGAACTCTGATTTCCCTTATCTTTTTCCTCCCCCAAGAGGCTGTGAGCTGGCAATAACGCGGTAATAATACCTGTTTCCAAGCTCCGGATCAGCCCAGGTTGTGGCTGAGGTTTGTCCCACGGGGGCACCCCAATCTATGGAATAGGGATCGGTGCTGCGAAAGATGCCATAACTTGAGGCATTTTGCACGGCATCCCAGCTTAGCAGTGTGGTGCCATCAACCATGCTTATGGATAGGTTTTGCGGGGCATCCAGGCTACCCATGAGAGTACAGAAACTATACTCTTCACCATAGCTTGTACCCGCACTATTAGTGGCAAAAGCGCGGTAATAATAGTTTGTATAACCATGCAAAGCGCTTAGCGAAACACAGAATTCACCTTGCTCAACATCGCTATCGGCATACATTCCAGATAGATCAGGATTATGGTTGATTCCATAGCATATCCCACAAGCCGAGATATCGTCCCAACCGGTGGAGCTAATATTCCCACTCACAACAGCAGAATCGGAAGTAATATCCGTTGCCTCACCGCTGCTGACCTCAGGAAGTGTAATTCCGATGCCAAATACCATCACCAAACTGTCCAGATGAGCGCTGCTGACACTCAGGTAATCGGAAAGATTCCCTCCCTGCTGTGGTGCGAAGCGGATATAAACAAGGGTGGGATCGATGTTTCCGGTAACCGGGATAAGGCTGAGAGTGGAATTGAAGCTGCGTCCCGTGGGCGTTAGAGACAGCCCGAAGCCCAGAGGAGCGCTAAGCACCAGGTCTTGATTAAGCTCTGTAGCTGCCACGATAAGGGTATCCACCGGCGATATGCCGCCAACCACCACTGGGCCAAAAGGATTCAGATGGCTGGTATCGATGCTGAGGGCAGGTGCAGCCAATGTATTGAAACTTACCTGGTTACCGTAAACAGTACCGGCCAGATTGGTGGCATAGGCACGGACAAAGTATTCGGTACTGCTGAGTAAACCTGTTAAGCTGCCATCAAACCACCCGCTTTGAGCTCCAGCCTCGGTGTGGTTATCCGCCAGGGTAGGCAGTCCTGCAATGTTCCAACAGATTCCGCACTGGGAAACAGGATCGAGGCCATCATCCACGATTCTGGCACTCACCAGGGCACTTTCCTGAGTAATCAGGGTTACCGTGGCGGTTTCCACTGTGGCATTTGTTACTCCCATACCGACCAGATTGAGTATGGAAGTCTGAGCACCCACGGTCATGGGAAAGATAAATTCGGTAACCTGTCCGGTGGTTGTGGGACTGAAACGGATATAAACATTGGTGGGAGCCAGGATGTAATCCGTGGGATAAAGAATCACTTCGTTACCATAATCACCTGTTTCTGATAGAGATAGCTG
>JAQUHL010000098.1 GCA_028683635.1 Candidatus Cloacimonadota bacterium | reverse complement strand
TTATGAATTTCCAGATGCAAAGCCAGAGTGGAGTTGATATTACTATCCTCGCCGGAGGTATCTGGGAAGCCCTGATTACTACTATTGGAGGCTTGATTGTAGGCATCTTTGCCATTATTTTGTATAACGATCTGGTGCAAAACCTGGAGAATACCGCCAAGGATTTGCAGGATGCCACTCTTGATTATATGATCAAAATCGAAAACATCAGATCAGGCGTGCAATGAAACTGCAAATCTCCAAGAAAAGAATGAGCACAACCATCCTGATATCCATGACGGATGTGATCTTCCTGCTCATTATTTTTTTGCTGATCGCCTCGAATTTTGCCTCTCAGACAGGATTGCCCATCAGGTTACCAGGCTCAAACTCGGCTGTTCGACAGACGCACCAGATTGTTCACATTGTCTATCAGGACAACGACAATATTGTGATCCTGGGCAAGAAGATATCCATGTCGGAACTGGAACAAGAGCTCAAGAGGGAGTATTCCTCCCCAGAGCAGGTGGTAAGGCTTTCTGCAGATAAAGATATTCCCTTGCAAACCATTATCACAATAATGGACATCATCCGGGGAAGTGGATTTGAAAAGATATTCGTTGCTACTGATGCAATTTCGAAGCGTTAGCAGAGAAATCCTGAAAAGGATACCCATTAACTGGGAATCACCATACACCCTGAGTGCCCTTGTCCATATTGGGTTGATTCTAATCCTCTCAGTTATCTATCTCAAACCAGAACATAAACTTACCTGGCACAGTTTTGAATGGGAACAGCCGGAAACCTTGGAAGAACGGATTGTTACTCCCCGAACAGAGAGATTGAGGACTAATACAGACGAGGAAGAGAACTCAGTTCAATCCTTTGTCGATACACTCGATCAGGATGATCCAGGGCTGTATGAAACAAAAAAGGAAGCCGAGGTATCAGATTTCATCCAGCCTCCCAAACTGAGCAATTCTGAAGCTCAACCCGGGAGTGCCGCTCCCATATCCCCCCGTAACCTGGGTCCGCGTTTCAGCATTCCCAAGGGCAGGCCTGCTGCCTCTGGAAGCGGAAGTGGGAACTATCAGGTTTCTACCAGTTCCGGGATATTCTTCGATGAGAATTACCGGGTGGCTCCCAAAATCAGTAATTTTGAATATGCCCGGATAACACTTACCTTCAGACTTGCACACGATGGGAGAGTGCTCGCCGAATCGATCGTAGCCAAAGAAGTAAGTAACTTGAGCTATTTGGAACCGACCAAAGAAGCCTTGATACAGTGGCGGGTGAGGACACGTTTCCACCCGGATGAAACATATGAGATAACTTTTATCTTCAATCCCAGTTAGATTATGGAAAAGATTGTTAACAAGCTCGCTTATCCCAAAATCATGGGGATACTGAACATCACTCCAGATTCATTCTCGGATGGAAATATGTGGCTCGATCCAGACCAGGCATTCATGCACTTCCAAACAATGTTAACAGCCGGAGCTGATATGATTGACATCGGTGCTGAATCTACGCGTCCCGGTGCCAAGGCTATATCTACAGAGGAAGAAATCCAGCGAATATCCATGATCCTGGAAATGATCAGGAGTGAGTATAACGCTGGAGGCTCCTCCCTGCCCAGAATTTCAATAGATACGCGGAAAAGTGTTGTAGCTGCTGCAGCTATCAAGCTGGGTGCTGTGATGATAAATGATATATCTGCTCTGAATTATGACCCTCAAATGGTGGAAATCCTTAAGGACAACCCCTCTGTGGAAATCATCCTTATGCACAGTTTGGGAGATCCCGAGACAATGCAAATATCCCCACACTATAACAATCTTCTGGAAGATATCAAAGCCTATCTGGCAGAAAGAATTGAGTTTTGTACCCAGAAAGGGATATCGGAGGATAGGATTTTGATCGATCCAGGGATTGGCTTTGGTAAGTTTCTGGAACATAATCTCAGCCTGATAGCCAATCTGGAAGTTTTTTTGCCTATCTGCAAAAGAATCCTCCTTGGGGCATCCCGCAAAAGCTTTATCAATCAAATCCAGGTATCAACCCCGTCACAACGTCTTTCGGGAAGCCTGGCTGCTGCCTTTTTTGCCTGGCAAAACCGGGCAGAAATCATTCGGGTACATGATGTAAGTGAACATATACAGTTTTTACGGGTGCTATCACACTTGGAAAGTTCGAGGTTGATATGAGTTTTATGATTCCTGGGTTTCTGGATGTAATTGATATTCTGATAATTGCTTTCATTATCTACCAGAGTTTGCTGATTACCTTGAAATCGGGTGCCTATCAGGTTCTATATGGGGTGGTTATTCTGTTTGTGTTGTATCTGATTTCCATGTTTCTTGGGCTAAAAATGCTTAGTGGTATCCTGGGCTCGATGCGCAATTTCTGGATCCTGGCCTTGATTATTCTATTCCAGCCAGAGTTGCGAACCATGCTGGCCAGACTTAGTATGGGAAAGGAACTGACCGGTCAGTTTCGCCGGCAGGGGAGAGCGACCTATTACAGCACCTTGGTGGATGCTATCTCTTCTATGTCATTTCGTAAAACCGGAGCTTTGATCGTCCTGGAAAACAAACGCAAACTCAATGAATTCATTCATGCAGGAGAATTGATCAATGCAGAAATCTCCCTGAGATTGATCCTTACAATCTTTAATACCAAATCCATTCTCCACGACGGGGCGATAATAATCCGCAAAGACAGGATTCTCGCTGCCAAAGTCGTCCTGCCTCTTTCCAAAAACCCCATCTATATCAAACGCTTGGGTACCAGACATCTGGCTGCTATCGGAATAACCGAAGCGAGTGATGCCATCGCCATAGTTGTTTCTGAGCAAACTGGTAAGATCTCGATAGCCCAAAACGGTACCATACAGAGCGACCTGGCCTTCGAAGAACTCCTCCAGATCATCGCTGATGCCACCAAATAAACAACCTTATTGCTTTGCCATCACTGGAAATATCGGAAGTGGGAAAAGTGCTGTTTCGAGGTTGATTGGAAAGTGCTATCAGGTCTACAGTGCTGATCAGATAGCTCAAAAGTATCTGGATGATCCAGAAATTCAAGCCAAGCTGAAAAATAGATTTGGAACAGATATCGTTTGTGAAGGAAAAACAGATCGTGCCCTGCTTGCCACCATTGTCTTTGAAAATCCCCTGGAACTAAAGTGGTTGGAAAATATCCTTCATCCTCTTGTGCTGCAGGAGATTTCCCGCATTATCGAACAAAGCCAGGAATCCGTATTGTTTTTTGAGATACCGCTGCTTTTTGAAGTAGGAATTCAAGATAAGTATGATTTCATTATTCTCGTGACCTGTGCCTGGGAAACAAGGCTTGAGCGTCTTCTTGCCAGATCGCCAAACAGGCGCAATGAACACATAAAAAGAATGAACCTGCAGATACCCGATCAGGACAAAATCCCATATTGCCACTATGTTATAAACAATGATGGCTCCAAGGAAGAACTCGAACATAAAGTACAAAAATTTGTCCAGGGCATAAGGGACATTGTGAAGTAACCCACCAATTAGAAACAGCTTTCCCATAGGGTGGTAAAAATAGCTTGACGCCACGATGTAACAAAAATAGCATGAAACTAAGAAACAGCAGGAGATACTAAAAAGAGGTTTTAGATGGTTTTTTCCTTTTTTTTTGCATGTAGAACTACACCTCAGCACCACAATGAGGAAGAGACAGCGCGTCATTTGCACAAATTCCTCCTACATGCCCCCAAAGATTGGTTCAAAGTTCTGCTAATATTGCTTTTTACCATGCTAATCCTATCCTGTAACCGCCAGAAATCGGGAACTCACGATTTGAATTCCTCAGATGTAAAGCAATCCAAACCAATCCACTCAAAAGTTCGTTACCGGCCAAAGTGGCTTCACCAGGCTCAGTTTGCAGGAGTCTATGTAGCTTTGGAAAAAGGGTTTTACAGTAATTATGGTATTGAGGTAGAGTTACAACCGGGAGGGATGGAGTTTCCTGCAGCAGAATCCATACAAAAGGGAACTACGGATTTTACCACCTTATTCATGCTCAATGCCATGAAGGAACATGACAAGGGCAATCATTTGGTTAATCTCGCTCAGATAACACAAAAATCTGCTTTGATGCTGGTTGCCAAGAAGTCCAAAGGGAGCAATTCCATCGATTCCTTACGAGGCAAAAAAATCGGATTGTGGCATTCGGATTACCAGGAGCTAAGCACACTCTTTATCCAGAAGCACGATCTAAAGGCAGAAATTGTTCCAATCAGCTATTCCCTTGATCTCTTTTTGATGGATTTAATTGATGCTGTGAACGTCATGGTCTACAATGAATATCATCAAATTCTCCAGGCGGGATTTGATGAGGAGGAGCTCTGTGTATTCGATTTTGCCCAATGGGGCTTTAACATCCCTGAGGACGGAATATATTGTTCTGAAGAGTTTTTCCAGAAAAACCCCAAACTTGCCAGAGACTTTGCAGAAGCAACTATGGATGGCTGGCTCTATGCTTTTAACCACGAGGAAGAAGCACTCGCGATCGTTGCCCAGGTAATGAAACAGGCCAATATCCCCGTGAACCTTCCAAACCAACGCTGGATGTTGAAACAAATGAAGAACCTGATTCTTGTTCCGGACAAGAAAACAGGAGTCCTTTCGGAAGCTGATTTTATTTCTGCGAATCATCTGCTCAAGACCAACGGGCAGATCTCTTCTGATCTCGACTACCGCAGCTTTCTGGGCTTAAATGGAAAAAAATAAGCTCCCCAGCCTTTCCAAACAAATAACTCTTAAAATTATTGTGATTACCTCGGTAGTGCTGATAATTGCTCTGACCAGTACCCATTTTTTCATGAAGAGGGTTATGCTGGAAAATGCCAGAAACACAATTGGTTACTTGCTGAACGAAAACAAACATCAGATTGAGAATCAACTCAACCGGGTACAAACCAATGCGGAAGATATCATTTCTATGATTAGTATCAATAGCGATGACAATGCTCTGATCTTTAGTTTCATTGAAAACCTGCTTGAAACCAACCCCGCTCTGGAAGCAATAACAGTCGCCAGAAATCCCGAGCCTTCTCTGCGAATGTCACATTCTTTTTTCCGAATTTCACAAGATGTGCATATCACAGATTTATCAAACACTACCTACAACTATCAGGATTGGTATCAGATCCCCCTATTGGGGATGAGAGAGCACTGGAGTGAACCGTGGTTCGATCAAATAGCCAGCCGGAAGATAGTAACGTCTCTATCCAAACCTGTAATGATCAATGGTGAGTTTTGGGGTGTGATCCGTCTTGATCTGGCATTATCTTTCCTCCAGAGAATAGCTTCTTCGATATCACTCAAGCAGACTGGATATGCTATTTTGCTCTCCAACAAAGGAACTATAATCACTCATCCGGATGAATCTCTGCTTATGAATGAAAGCATCTTCAGCCTTGCAGAAAGCTACGAGGATAATCAGCTTCGGGTCATCGGCAAGGACATGCTTGCCGGGAACACCAGCTTCATCAAGCTTAAGGGATCTCCTACATTTGCGAACAAATGGATGTATTATTCTCCGCTTATCTCAAGTTCCTGGTCGATGGCGATTATTATCGATGATAACGACCTCTTCTCTGAACTAAATGACCTCTTACTGATTCAATCTCTGATCATTATTTTCGCTTTTGCAGTTCTCACTGCGACCATCAATATCTATATGGTACAAATCTACAAACCCCTGATATCTCTTACCAAAGCCACCCAGAGAATAGCCGACGGGGATTTTGACACAGCCCTCGACCTGTCTCCCAGAATCCTGGAACTCGATCAGCTTACCAATTCCTTCAACAAAATGAAGTCGTCAATAAACCAGTATATCAAAAACCTGAATGAGGAAAAAGAAGCGAAACAAAAGATCCAAACAGAAATGCACATTGCTGCCCAGATCCAAAAGAATCTCATTCCTGCAAACGATAATCCCCTTAATCAGAGCACTTGTTTCAAAGCTTTTGGCATCATCGAGGCTGCCCGGGAAGTTGGCGGTGATTTCTACGATTACTTTCTGTTGGATGAAACCCGTTTGTGCTTTGCCATTGCAGATGTGATGGGCAATGGCCTCGCTGCAGCTTTGAACATGACGGTTGTCTCCACTCTCCTGAATACCTCTGCCAGGTTGTTATCCACTCCTCCACAAATTTTGAAATCTATAAACGACTACATATGTGAGCATATCACCGGTTCCGGATTTGTAACCATGATTCTGGGGATACTGGATCTCGAGAGTGGCAGATTGGTTTTTTCCAATGCCGGGCATGTGCCCCTCTATATTCGTCGGGCCGGCCGTAAATTTGATAAGTATGCAGAAACAAGTTCCACTGCCTTAGGCATCTTCCCGGACATCAATATAAAAATTGAGACGGTAGATCTCTTTCCTGGGGATGAGATTATTCTCTTTACCGATGGCATCACGGAAGCGATGAGCCAGTCTCAGGTCTTTTTCGGGCTGCACCGCCTGGAAAACATTCTTCTGCAGCAAGATAAGACTAATCCCGAAATAACTGCCAAGGCGATCCTTGAGGGAGTGCGACAGTTTTCTTCGATAGATTCCAATCCGGATGATCTCACCATCTTTGTGATTTCATTCTTTCATCCCAAACGTTCAGCAAATCCAGAGGAGCTTATATCAAGTTGACACAATTGCCCCTCCTTTCTTTATGTCCTCCAAAATGATTTCAGGAAGACAAGATGTATAAAGAACCATATCATTTTAATGTAAATAGATACTATTCAAACTTCCAGGCAGTGAAGGATTTTGCCTCAGGTCAACAGACACCTGTATTGCTGATAGATACTCAGATAATCAAGGACAAGTATCTCGATCTCATTCAAAGCTTTCCCCTTGCCCATATCTACTATGCGGTCAAAGCTAATCCAATGTACGAAGTGCTTTGTCTGTTGAATAGTCTTGGCTCGAATTTTGATGTTGCCTCGCGCTATGAACTTGATCAACTTCTGGCTATGGGAGTCCAACCAGAAAGGATAAGCTATGGCAACACTATCAAGAAACGCAGTGATGTAAGCTATTTCTACGAAAAAGGAGTGCGGCTGTTTGCCACTGATTCCGAGAATGATCTCAAAAATCTGGCAAGTTGTGCTCCGGATGCAAAGATCTTTTTCCGGAT
>JAQUHL010000097.1 GCA_028683635.1 Candidatus Cloacimonadota bacterium | reverse complement strand
CTGGAACAGCAACCAGGACAGGAAGATGAACGATCTTTTTGCCTCTCTGAACTATAGCCCGGGAAGCTCACAGTATGGGCTGGACTATTCCCACATCGAAAAGCTCGATGATGAATTGCTCACCTGGTCTTTGGAATCCACTCCCGCCCTCAATCTTGGCATACCGATAAAGGGTAATAATTTCACCTGCAAAGCCGAATATAAATATGCCAAAAAGACCCTGATGGATCAGAGTGTGGAGCACTATGAACCCAAGCTTCAGGTTGACTACAGCCTGGGCAGGGTAGCTCTTTCCGCAGGCGCACAATCCTGGTGGCACAGTCCCAAAGACCTGATGGATAGCACTTATTGGACCAACATCGAAGCCAAAATCAAGATCTATGAACATAGCGATCTCACCCTCTTTGCCGGGAAGGAGGCAGGCGGTAAGGTATGCCGTAATGGTACCTGCCGTTTCGTGGCACCCTTTGAGGGTTACAAGGTAGAGATCAGCACAAGGTTCTAAGCTCAAGGCGGTAGTTATTATCCCCTTGCCTCAGTTCCTGATGAAGAATATATGAACATAACTTAAAGATTAAATGAGCTTAATAGCAGCGTTCATAATGCTTTTTTGTTAAGCTAAGAATATGGAGATAACATGAGAAAAATAATAACTCTGATCTTTACTGTCCTCGCTCTCACCCTTTGGGCTGAGCCCAACTTTTACCCACCAACTGTGGTGGCTGAAGATTTTTGCAGGTTGGGATGTGAAAATTGCCTCAATGCCTTTGCCGGGCTGGAACTCATGCACGATGCCCACCACCCCGGGGAAATGATCAGCATGCGTTACTACACGGATTCCGGGGATCTTTCGAGCCAGGAAATCCAAACCCGTTTCGAACATTACCTGGTCTATGGAGTTCCCTCCCTAATCTTTGGTGGAAAAACAAGAATCGATGGCGGAGGAGATGGGATCGCCGATGGAAGCATCTATGCCAATGCTCTGAAAAATTACCTCTATCACGCCTCTCCGCTCAAAATCCAGATTGTGAGCTTCAATCCCCAAAACGGTCAGTTGAGCGGAACAGTGACCATGCTTTCTCCCGAGCTTTCTTTGGTAAACCAGCGGATCTTCTTTGTGCTGATCGAGGACGACGTGCAGGAAAACGCTACCCGGGTAGTACGCAGGGTGATATATCAAAACTTCAACTTAAGCGGAGCCAATGCCACAGCAGATTTTAACCACACTTTCGAGTATGATCCTGCCTGGGATACCGATAAGCTCTGGGCGGCCGTCTTCGTCCAGCAGGCAGATAACACCATTTTGCAGGCAGCTTCAAGCCTGGCACAACCGGAAGTAAATCTCAGGGCAGCCTTTGATTGGGAACCAAACGTTGTGGTCGATCCCAATAGCACTCATAATTCGCAGGACGTCTTTTTCTTCAATCTGGGAATTGCCCAAGACTACCAGATCATGATTGTGGTGGACAGTGCTCCGGAGGACTGGTATTTCAATTATTGCGATTCGGACGGCAATTGCTATCCGGGATCCATAAACCTGCCCTTCGATCTCGCAGCCGGAGAGATCAGGGATTTACACTTGAATCTGATGGTCGGATCTTCCGGTATTGCCGAGTTCCATTGGGAAATCACGTCCGATGCTCTGGGAACATATATTGTGCCCTTCCGCTATCGAACCAGCGATATGGCTGTGAGCGATCCCTCTCTGGTTTCGGCAGCACTTTCCCTGGGCATGGCCTATCCCAATCCCTTCCGCAGTACCACGAGTTTTCAGGTTCACAGCCTGAAAACCAATCACAGTGATGCCATCCAAATCTTCAATCTCAGAGGACAGATGGTAAAGGAACTCCCGCTTGCCAGGCTCAACCTTGGGGAGAACACCATCACCTGGCAATTGAACTCAGAGGAGAAGAAGTCCCTTGGTAGCGGAATATATTTTTACAGATTGAAATCCGCTCCTCAGGCAGGAACTAAGAAACTGCTGATGCTGAGATAGCTGCAATTACCTGATTAACCCAACTTTACCATATCTGCTATGCATATACCTGTTTTGCAGA
The DNA here is from genome assembly GCA_028683635.1 of Candidatus Cloacimonadota bacterium. Taxonomy (GTDB): domain Bacteria; phylum Cloacimonadota; class Cloacimonadia; order Cloacimonadales; family Cloacimonadaceae; genus JAQUHL01. The sequence goes on along the minus strand of JAQUHL010000097.1, from coordinate 5,146 downwards.
TAGTTAGCATTAGTATGGCCACTATACGAGTTTGTTTCTTGTCGAGTTCCGGTGGATGGGGTTGGAACTGAGATTGAGAGCTTTGTAGATCTTTTTGTGCTTATCTTCAGGAACGCTGGTGTCGAGGATCGTGATCGTTTCTCCGGTGAGGTTGTGCATGGTGGTCAGGATCAGCTGGTGGTTTCACATCATTCTGCGCAGGGTATCCCAGGACAGATTCATGCCGTTTTCCCACAGATATGCGAGATTATCCTCGCCGGCAATCCCTGTGTCGATCACCACCGTGACCGGCCGCTGATCATGGTTTCTGAACAGGCAAACCGTTACCTCTGTCGCCCGGGAGGTCGACAGCCCTAATTGGGGTGGGGACGTCTCGTCGCCACAAAGGCTATATGCTTTTTGAACAGGCAAACCGTTGCCTCTGTCGACCGGAGCTCGACAGCCCAAATTGGGGTGGGGACGTCTCGTCAACACAGAGCCCCTTGCGGGCGCAATATCATAGGCAGGGTGTGAAGCGAAGCGGAACCCCTGTATTTGCGCACCTTAAAACCACCATCAAGCCCCTTGTGGGCGAAACAATGATATGTGATACCATCCCATGATGATTTGTCGCCCCAAGAGGCAATGTCTGTAAGACCCTTGCACATCCCGATTTATCGATATATTGACTTCCAAATATGCTGGTTGAAAGGAGTATGGCTTCGCCCTACAACCCATTATTCAATGGTCTTTCAGATTGGAAACTGGATTATGCCCTGTAGATCATTCTCATCAGCAGGGCAGAGATATCCTTGTAAAACACATATATCATCAGCGTAATCAGCAGGGCAAAGAAGATGCGCTGCAGAATTCCCTGTATCTTCAGAGGGATGGGTTTGCCAATGATCCCCTCGAGGAGGGAGAAAAAGATGTGCCCGCCATCGAGGACCGGGATAGGCAGGAGGTTCATCATCATCAGGATCAGGGAAATGCTTCCAAAAAAGAGCACCAGAGAACCCAAACCACGTTTACCGATCTGGTTGGACATCGATACTATGGAGACTGGACCCCGTACCGAGGTCTTAAGCTGGGCCGGGGTTTTAAAGAGGTTGACGAGGGCTTCGAAATAGGTATCTATAAAAGCAAAACTGCCTCGGAAACCAAGGCTAAAAGCCTGCCCCAGCGGGAGTTGCTCTGTATATTTTATGGGCATATACTGGGTGATGCCAATGATTTTTTGATTACTTGGGCTGCCATCTGATTCCAGAGGCATGACTCTGCGGAATATTTTGCCATCCCTCTCGACATCGAGGCTGACCCTATCCTTGGCAAAGCCAACAATCTGTTCCCGCATTTGATACCAGTCGTAAACCATCACCGAATCCACAGCCACAATCCGATCCCCCTCCTGCAAGCCAGCCCGCCAGGCAGGCATGCCGGTTTGAACTTCCCCCACGATCGCGAGAGCTTGGGGTTCGATGGAGCGGGCAAGAGAATCAAGATCGCTGGCACTGAGGCTGAGGGTAAGTTCCTGATCGCCTCTGAGCAGTTTGATGCTGTTTTCCTGTTTGTCCGAGACCTGTAAAAGCCACTGGTAAAAGCCTTTCACCGGCTTGCCGTTAATGCTGATCAGGCTACCTCCCGGAGCAAAGCCACCGATGACCTTTCCCTCCACTTTACTGATCACCGGGTGCTGATCTTCCAGCTTCTGGGGCATGGCAAAGGCCAGCATGAACAACAAAATGCCCAGCAGTAAATTGGCAAAGGGTCCCGATATTGCGATCAGAGCCTTCTGCCACCAACGTTTATTCAGGAAAGAGCCTTCCGGATCCCCGTCCTGGTCCTCGGGGTTTTCTCCACTCATCTTCACATAGCCACCCAGGGGCAACCAGGAAACCCGGAAATCAATGCCCCTTTTTCGAAAGGAGAAGATTGGCGAACCAAACCCGATGGAGAATCTTTCGATCTTCACTCCACAGGCAAGGGCGGTCAGAAGGTGCCCGAGTTCGTGGAGCAAGATCATCACTCCAAAGGCGATAATTGTGAGCAACAGGCTCATTTATGGCTTTGTTCGAAGAGCGTTATGGCGATGTAAGAAGCGACATCCGTGGCATAGCTTCCAGTGCCAAAACCTGCATCATAACCCAGTTCGATGGCAAGCTCGTGCGAGAGCCTCGGTCCTCCACAAATGAAGAGCATCTTGTCCCGCAGGCCTTCTGCCTCTGCCAGCTCGATCAAACGGGTTAAATTTTTGATATGGATGTTTTTCTGGGTTACCACCTGGGAGACGAGGATGGCATCCGCTTTTTCCTCACGAGCTTTTTTCAAGAGCTCTTCACAGGGAACCTGTGCGCCAAGATTGATTGCATTGAAACCCTGATAACGTTCCAGACCATAACGGTGGTTGTAGCCCTTCATGTTCATGATGGCATCGATTCCCACCGTGTGGGCGTCGCTTTCTATGCAGGCACCCACCACGGTAATTATTTTACCCAGGTTTTCCTTGATGTATTCATCCGTTTCTTCCATGCTCATTACATCGGTATCCACGGTTTTGACCTTGATTTTGGAGATGTCCACCACTGCTGAAGTAGTTCCATAGGCGATGAAATGGGTGTAGCCTTCCTTAAGGTCTCTCACGGAGCAGACATCAATTTCATCGACTCCCATCTGCAGCAGCAATTGCCGGGCAGCTTCTTTGCCACGCTCGTCTGCAGATACAGGTAAACTGAAGGAAAACTGCATTTTACCATCATTGGAGGTGTCGCCATAGGGACGGATGATGTTTTTTTTCATTGTAACTCCAATTCGGTTTTGAACTTGATCAGGAAGGGATTAATATAGCTGGAATCCTTCAGGAACACTCCTTCCAGACCCTTGCCACCATTTTCAGGACGTTTGATATCGGCAAAGTCTCCCCTTGCCATGGCCTTAAGCAAACCCTCTTCAGCAACAGCTTCGAGAAAACTGGTAGCTTCAGCGAGAACAGAATTGGCACGCTCGTTGATAAAGCTACCGGGAGCCAGGCAGAGGTTTGCGTTCAGATCTTTTACTGCTTTGAACAGATACTGGGCATTCTCGATAGCGAGTGAGCGATCTGCAAGATGGGGAGTGTGGATGGCTTCCGTCATCATTCCCAGGAGTTGCACCCCCTGTCCGGTCAGCTGGCCGATAAAATTGAACATGGCATCCATCAGGTGGGTTTTAAAGACATTCCCGGAGGCAAACTTGGTGGGAGGCATATATTTAACGGGGGCATCCGGAAAGAGCTCTTTGGTGAGCAAGGCATGGGCCAGTTCGAACGTAAAGCTGTTTTCCAGCTCGGGATCGATTTCATGGGCGTGGCCTAAGCCCATCTTCTGGGGTTTGATTCCACTTTTATAAGCAAATTGCTCGTTAATGAGCTGCGAAGCGGTTACTGTATAGGCTTTTTCGATGGCATCTGAGGTGGTGAGATAGTTATCTTCGCCAGTCTGAATCTCGATTCCGGCATAGGCATTGATCATCCTGGAGAAATACTGATCGAGAAGGGTTCGTTTGGGATTGATGTCCCGGAAAAGGATGCCATACATGGCATCGTTGAGCATCAGATCCAGCCTTTCCAGTGCTCCCATGGCAGCGATTTCGGGCATACAGAGCCCGGAAGCATAATTTGTCAGGCTGATGTATCTTTTGATCTCTTGGGATACTTCATCCAGACCTGCACGCATGATGCGAAAGTTTTCCTGGGTTGCATAGGTTCCGCCAAAGCCAACGGTTGTGGCTCCATAGGGTACATAATCCAGAAGCGATTGTGCCGTGGAACGGATCACAGCAATGATATCCGCTCCCTCACGGGCCGCCGCCTTTGCCTGAACCACGTCCTCATAGATATTCCCTGTGGCCACAATCACATAAATTGCAGGAATCCGGCGGGCTCCATATTCTTCAAACTGGGCATCCCGGTGCTTTCTCTGCTTTGTGATGTGGGCAAGTGCATCTGTGGAAACCTTATCAAGAATGGCCAGAACCCGGGAGTTATCCTTGACCGGCAGGGCTGTAAGGTCAAGCTCTCCGCTTCCCACTTTTTCCGCTACTTCCTGAGCAGAAAGCCCGGTGTTGTGCATGGCATTTGCCACAAACCAGGAAGCTCCCCTGTTGAGTGCCTGCTTGCTTTTCAGATGGTCACAAACAACGTTTGGCAGGGGTTCTCCATCCTTCAGCGCACCATCAATCCCCATCAGCCTGAGGACGGTTCTTTCGATGCTAACAGAGCTGTAATCCTCAAACAGCCAGGAAAAAGAATCGGCAATTTTACTTGCGGATGCACGAGCTCTTTGCACCAGATCCGCATTCAGATCGAGTCTTAACAATCTATCCTCCAGGATTGTGAAATCTTTATGGGCAGGTTTTTAGGATGGCTTTTTGCGTCAAGGAAATTGAGCCTGACTCATATTTGATTCATCAGGGCAAGTTCCTGTGGATGAGGATTCAGGAGATATTTACGAAGAACATTGTTTAGACGTTTTGTGTTGACAAATAGGTTTGGTAAAATTACAATGCATCCATATAAACCGATGGAGGAAAAGTGAAGAAGATCGCAGTGGTTTTACTGATTTTGGCTTATGCAACCTTGGCTGTGGCTTATAACTTAGATTGTTATAGCTTTACCAATGCTGATGAACCGCTTTTTATCCCTACTTATGTGGAAGAAAGTGATGAGACCTGTCATCCGGATGTCCTATACTTCCCAGAAGGCTGGAATGGGTGGAGATATTGGATGTCACACACTCCATATCCAAATACTGACATCGCATATGAGAACCCATCCATAGTCGTCTCCAACGATGGTATAAACTGGTTTGAACCTGATGGAATCATCAATCCTGTGGCAGATGTATATCAGGGGACTGATATGAATAACAACTATAATTCTGATTCCCATCTGTTTATGTCTCATTATGGGAATACCATGAACCTGATATGGCGCAGAAAAAATGGCTGGAATAATGAACTCATATATATGAAATCATCCTTTGATGGTATAGTATGGTCAGCTACTTCCACAATCCTTTCTGTTTTCGGCACAACTCCTTCTCTAAACGAAAAAGTTCTTTCTCCGGTCATGGTACATAATGGTCACAACTATTTGCTTTGGACGGTCAATACCAAAGTTGATCCCAGAAGT
>JAQUHL010000096.1 GCA_028683635.1 Candidatus Cloacimonadota bacterium | reverse complement strand
TGGCACGTTCACTCAGGTGGGGATCTATACGCTGGCTGTTAATTTCGTCGATGTAATCAATATATCTTGCAACACAATCGGAGCAGTTCTACTCACTAAATTGACATCACTTAAAAGCGATGCCGAGGCACTTCAGATAATGAGAAAGATATTCCTGATGATTTCTATCTTCAATCTGATAGCTATATTGGGGATGACGGGATTTGGATACTGGATCATCAAATACATGTATGGCCCTGCCTATCTTGATGCTTATCTGGCTTTTCTTTTTTTGATTCCTGCAATTTTTGGATTAACTCTTGGCGCACTTTTCAACACTTTCTTGTGGAGTAAGGGCTTTCCAATATTCACAATAGTCGCACCAATAATGCCCTTGATAGTTAAAGCTGTAGTAAACTATCTACTTATCCCTAGGTTCAGCCTTTTTGGAGCTTCTCTTGCTTCATCCGTTGCTTATCCATTATGGCTTATCATTCTACTGATCTGGTATTTTGGGAAAAATAAGGAAATGCACATCTCTTGTCTGATCCCGCTAAAACAGGATTTCAGAGAAATTCGAGCCAATATTCTGCTTGTTAAACAAAAAGTAATGAGCCTCAACCTCCGATGAAGATACTACACATACTGATTTACTCTCATATCTTTCCAAACCCGGTTGAACCTCAGTTGGGTTCATTTGTGCACTATCCCCTTGCATATCTTTCTGATCGGGTGGAAATCAGGGTAATGGCACCTGTCCCGTATATGCTCTCCTGGCGCAGGAATAAATCCGGTGTAAGAATACCCCGCGAGGAATTGATAGGCATCGGGCGGCATCAGCTTGTGATTTATCGTCCCCGCTTTCCGCTGTTTCCACGGAACCTTATGCAAAATTATATTGGACGACTGCTCTACCTGTTTACCCGAGTAATACTAAGGGGCGTTCATAAAACCTGGAAGATTGATCTTATCCATTCCCATTTTGCTCAGCCCAATGCCATTGCAGTAAGGCTTTTGGCATATGATCTTGGTATTCCTTATATCATTACGGAACATAAAGGAGCCATCGAAGAATATTTTAAATCCCTTATTTTGAAGGCGGAACTTGGTAAAGCCTATGCCGATGCCAAAGCAGTCGTATGTGTATCTGATTTCCTGGCAACAACTCTGAAACAAACATATCCAACATTAGATAACATCAGCATCCTGCCCAATTGCCTGCATAGTGTTTCCTACCCATTGAAACCCCAAACCACAATACCAAACAGACTGGTCTTTGTAGGTAATTTAGTTCCGGACAAGGGATTGCAGTTCTTGTTACCAGCTTTGAAACGTCTGAGAATGAAGGGTTTAGAATTATCCCTTAATATTATTGGAGATGGTTCATACAGGGGAAAACTGGAGTTTTTATCCAGAGAACTCGGAATACAAACTGAAGTTCAGTTTCTGGGTGCCAGGGATAATGCCGAAATCCCAGCGTTATTGCATAATGCAGATATCCTGGTTCTCCCGAGTCGGATTGAAAGTTTTGGAATAGTTCTTATTGAAGCGATGGCTTGTGGCTTACCAGTGATAGCCACCAAATGTGGTGGGCCTCAAAGTATTGTCACACAAAATACCGGCTTACTTGTAAATCCCTCATCTGTAGATGCTTTGGAACAGGGAATCAGCGAGTTAATCTCAAATTGGAATAGCTACGTACCGGAAACAATTCGCCAGGAATTTATAGCCAGATTCTCGATCGAAAGGTATATAGATCGGATCACGGAAATCTACCACGAGACCGCAATCACAAACGCAACCCACAATTCCAGGGCAGTTTGTCAGTTCAGCAGTGTCCATAGTCGCAGGGATGTGAGAGTCTTTTATAAACAATGCTTAAGCTTAGTTGCTCTTGGGTACGTAGTACATCTGGTCCTGGCCGATGGGTTGGGATCCGGCACAGTACAGGGAGTGCATATCCACGATCTGGGAAGGGTCAACAACCGCCTGCGCAGGATGATACTTAATCCAATTAAGATAATGAGAATCATATACTTTCTGAATTGTGATGTTTATCACTTCCACGATCCGGAATTGATGCCGGTTGCTCTTATTTTAAAATGCTTGAAGAAAGTAAAGATTATTTGCGACATTCATGAATCCTATCCAGAGGATTTCTTGCAAAAAGAGTATCTGCCCAGGAAGTTACGTCCTCTGCTTTCTAATATGATAGATCGTTTTGAAATCTGGTCGGTAAAGCATTTCGATGCAGTGATAACCGCCACAGATCACATTGCCGAACGTTTTAAAAACTCATCAGCAAAACATCTGACTCTGCATAACTATCCCAGATTGAGTGAATTCGATCTGAGCAGCGCTATAAATGTCCCAAACATACACTCTCAATCTACAGGTCGCTCCTTTTGTTATGTGGGGAACATCACTTATCAACGGGGATTAGCTCATATTATCAAAGCGATCGAAAACATTGATTGTGTGTTCCATCTGGCAGGGAACTATGAACCGCAGTCTTTCAGAAGTGAACTTACCAAGTTACCAGCCTGGCAAAAAGTAATCGAACACGGTTTTGTGGATAGGAAAAAGACTCGAGAATTGATCAGTCAATCTTGTTTTGGTATAATCCTGCTGCTTCCTTTGCCCAATCATATAGATGCGTTGCCAACCAAAGCATTCGAGTACATGGCTTGTGGAAGAGCTGTTCTGGTGCCAGATTTTCCCATCTGGCAAGGTATTGTTGCACAAAACGAGTGCGGTCTATGTGTAAACCCTTTGGATACAGGTGAAATCGGAAGAGCCATCGACAATCTGCTTTCCAATCCGGATCAGGCAAGAGAGATGGGGGAAAGGGGACGCAAACTGGTTATTCAAAAGTACAACTGGGAAGCTGAGTTTCCAGACTTTGCCAAATTCTATCAGGAAATCCTCTTATCATAACTATTCAGACTACAAGCGATTTAGAGCTTGACAAATACCCGATTTTAAAACTTAAGTGCCCGAAAAATACAATGGGAAACTTTGAATGCTTTTCTGGAAAATACTCTTCTGGGCTTCTGTAGGAGCCTGCGTTTATCACATTGCCTTGTATGGGTTTATCCTGAAAATTATCACGATTTTCAAGAAAAGCATCAATCTGAAACCACTTACCCATTATCCTTCAGTTACTGTTTTATGCCCCGCATACAACGAAGAGAAGTGCATAGAGGAAAAGATCCAATCTTTCCTTAACCTCGAATATCCCAAGGATAAGATAAAAATGTTTGTGCTCTCGGATGACAGTTCAGACCGCACCAATGAGATTGTCTCCCAATATCTCGATCAAAATGTCGAGCTCGTCATACAGAAACCCCGCCGGGGAAAACAAGCAGCTCATAATATGATACTTTCAAAGCTTGATTGTGACTTTGTGGTATCCACAGATGCTAATACTTTTTTTTCTCCGGATGCAATCCTCGTACTTCTTGTCATTATGCAGAGTGACCCCCATATTGGCTTGGTAACGGGAGAACATAAATACGTCTCAAATAATGGTAATGATTCTGGAGAGGGTGTATATTGGAAGTTTGAATCAGCCTTAAAAGCTCTGGATAGCGCCTTCTATTCGACAATCGTTGCAAACGGTTCTCTCTTTGCCATCAGAAAAGACCTCTTCGTGGCAGTTCCGCCTGATTGTGGAGATGATTTTGAGAGAACACTTTATGTTCTCAGCAAAGGGTACAGGGCAATACATACTTCGAAAGCAATAGTCTTTGAAAAAGTCACTGAAAAAGCTACTGAAGAAATATCACGCAAGATACGTATCATTAGCCAGGAATGGGCAAGCTTAAGCCGCTATAGCAGGCTACTAAATCCCTTTCGTCATCCAGCAGTTTCTTTCATGTTGATATCACACAAGTTAATCCGCTTGATGTTATTCTTCATGGCAATAGGAATGTTTGTCAGCTCTGGGATTCTGTACCAACAACCGTTTTACTTAGTCGTCTTTATTGTTCAGGTACTATTCTATGGATTTGGAACTCTTGGGATCTATACGCAAACCCGAGATATCAAGATTCCTTATGTACGGATCGTAGCATATATGGTCGCAATGATCTGGTCATCATTTCAGGCTTATATAAATTTTGTATTAAAAAAGAAAAGTGGGGTCTGGAACCCCATTCGAAAATAGGAGAATAAATGAAAAAACTACGCTATGGACTCATTGGTTGTGGCCGAATCTCCAAAAACCATTTTGAAGCAGTATCCCAAATAGCTGAAGCAGATTACGTTGCCTGTGCTGATGTGATAAAAGAAAAGGCTGAGCAGGCTGCCAAAACCTATCAGATTCCCAAGTATTATACAAACTATCTCGAGATGCTCGAAAAGGAAGAGCTTGATGCAGTAAGTATCTGTTCACCCAGTGGCATGCATCCCCTGCATGGGATAGACGTGGCAGACCATAAAATCAATGTTATTACCGAAAAACCCATGGCCATCAACATCGAAGCAGCGGACAAGCTTATCAAAGCGTGCGATATGAACAATGTACACCTGTTTGTAGTTAAACAAAACAGGCTCAACAGCACTATGCAACTTCTTAAAAACGCCATCGACAAAAACCGTTTTGGCAGAATTTATATGGCTCAGGCGAACGTCTTCTGGCAGCGTCCCCAAGCTTATTATGATGCTGAAAAATGGCGGGGAACCTGGGAGTTTGATGGTGGAGCTTTCATGAACCAGGCCAGCCATTATGTGGATGCCATTTATTGGCTGCTGGGCAATGTGGATTCAGTGGTTGCCACAACTGCGACAATGGCTCGCAAAATCGAAGCCGAAGATACCGGCTGTGCGATTCTCAAATTCCGTAGCGGCATCATTGCCACCCTCAATGTGACCATGCTCACCTATCCCAAAAACTTCGAAGGTTCGATCACTATCATTGGAGAAAAGGGAACTGTCAAAGTGGGTGGAGTCGCCGTCAACAAGATCGAAAAATGGGAGTTTGAAGATTATGATGATGACGACCGGATTGCCCAGGATGCAAATTACCAGCCGCCCAACGTTTATGGATTTGGCCACAATCCATATTACAGGAACGTTACTGACGTCCTTTTGGGTATAGGCATTCCATCAACTGATGGAAGAGATGGCAGGAAATCCGTGGAGATAATCCAGGCTGTCTATCAATCTGCCAAGCTGGGGAAGAAGATTTCTTTACCATTGTAAGGAGAAGTTTATAGTTTCCACTGTGAGACTACGTTTTCCCTGTCGAATGGATCACAGTAGAAATATCTTATATCAGATTTCATCTAAAATGACATAATCCAAGCCCAACCCACCACCCATAAATGAGCGGGGCGCTGCCCCACACCCCGCCATATTATGTCATTTCAATTTATACTCTGTATTGTTGGAGCTTGAGTCTCAAAGTTATTACTGGTTCTAAAGATGGATTAGTAATGATTTATACAATCATCCTGATCAGGAGTTCCAGTAAATCCTCACCAACCATAAACCAGAAAATTGCTGTGATGGCGATAAAGGGGCCAAACACAAACTGCACGTCGGCTTTCCTGATAAAGACCAGGAAATATAGTACGGCCAGTACAGATGAAACAAAAAGTATATACGGAGCGTTAAGAGCTCCGAAGAATATTGTCACTGCCGTTAAAAGCATAACATCTCCACCGCCCAATCCCACAGATTTCTTGATCCGGGAATATAACCAGGCAAGGGTCATTAACAGCCCAAAGGCGAATCCGCCAGAGATCAGTGCATTAAACATACTAACATCAGTGCCCTTGAGCAAGGAAAAGACCAGCCCCAGCACGATCAGGGGCAATGTAGTTACATGCAGGATTAACTTGTCAAACAGGTCGATGAAGAAAATAGGGATCAAAAAGGCAGTTAGCACTAAGTATTTGAAAAAGAGAATACTATACAGCCCATATCTCCAATAGACCATGATGAAGAGCAGAGGTGTGATTAGCTCGACCAGAAGATGGTGCCAATGGTATTTTGCCCCGCAATACTTACACTTACCCCCCAGCATCAGGTAGCTGAGAATGGGGATGTTTAGCCAGAATGGAATCTCTGCCTTACATGATCCGCAATGAGAACCGGGATATATGATGGATTGTCTCCTGGGCAGGCGATAGATCAGGACGTTGAAGAAACTACCAAAGGCAGTTCCCAAAATAGCGAGGAAAACTACTACTACCGGATTCAGCTTGCTTCTCCCTTACCAGCGGTTGAACCAACTACTCTGAGAGGGGCTGGAATATAGTCCCTGTTGAACATGGACGCTGAACTGGAAACTATCTGAGGGTTTGTATCTTATAGAGAAATCCGGCAGCACCTTACTGGTGTTATCATCATTCAATTCGATGGAGCTATTAGTAATTGCCGAGCCGAAATTTACAAAGTTCAAGTTTAACTGGGCATCCCAGGAAGGGCTGAGTTTATAGTTGAGATGGCTGGTATATCGGGAGAGGTAATATCCATGCCCAGTGGATGATGATCCAGCTTCAAAGCCAAGGCTATGCGATAATTTTATCTGGTTAGGGTTGAAGAGATTGCTGTTCTCTATCCGGAAGGGATTCATATCCGGTCGGGGCATATTGTACTGGCCAAAAAGGCATACCGCTAGGAAGAGGCTCAAGCTCAGTAAAATCAGCTTTTTCATCTTATTCTCCTGGTTTACTTTACGGGAAGCACAACGCTTCCCCTTGTTGTTAAATCAATCACACTCGAGATGTTCTATGGACATTATAAGCTGCTCTGGCTCCTTTGTCAAGGTTTTAGCTTGCGCATGATCCCTGCCAGTCTGCTGATACCGGTCTCAATCTGCTGCTCAGTGGAGTATGTATAATTCAAGCGCAGGCAATTATACTTCTCCTGACCCTCAGGATAAAACTTACTTCCCGGAATGAAGGATACCCTATGAGCCCTGGCTTTCTCGAAGATCTCGTCTGCATTCATGGATTCTGGAAGCCAGAGCCAGATGAAGATACCACCATCCGGCTTTGTCCACTTCACATAGTCCGGCATATCTCTTTCCAGACAAGATAGCATTTTGTTCAAATAGGGTTTGTAATAGTTGCATACTGCTTGGAGGTGTTGAGGCATAAAGCCTTTATCCAGAAATGCAGCGGTGACTCTTTGGGTAACACTATCGGGACAGACGTTCACTTTTTGCTGCCAGGACTCCATTTTCGAGATTATCTGAGGAGAACCCTTAGCAAATGCCATCCGCAT
>JAQUHL010000095.1 GCA_028683635.1 Candidatus Cloacimonadota bacterium | reverse complement strand
TGGATGATTTCTCGGTGCATGGAGTGGGCGGATATGTGGCCAATGAAGATCCTCTGGTACCTTCCATTACCACAAGCCTCAAGGGCAACTATCCCAATCCCTTCAATCCGGAAACCACTATCAGCTATAGCGTGAAAGAGGCGACTCCGGTAACGATTGAGATCTATAACCTCAAGGGTCAGCTCGTGAAGACACTGGTACGTGATACCAAGGCTGCCGGCGACCACAGTGTGGTCTGGAACGGCAAGGATAACAACAATCAAAACGTCACCAGCGGTGTCTATTTCTACAAGATGAACGCTGGAAAATTCAGCTCCACCAAGAAAATGATCCTGATGAAATAGTGTAGCTGATGAAAAGCACATAAATTACATAAGCCCTGCCTTGTGCAGGGCTTTTTTGTTTACCTCGAACGCTAATAACAAGGAAGGATTTAACCATGACTATCCGTAAAGCAATGCCGGAAGAGCTATCCTGGATCCGCAGCCTTGCCAGCCAGGAGGGTTGGAACCCTGGAGTGGATGATATGCCAGCTTTTTATGCCCAGGATCCTCAAGGATTTCTGGTTGGTGAACTGGAAGGGAAACCCATCGGTACAATATCCTGTGTTCGATATGAGAATAATTTCGGATTTATCGGTTTCTATATTGTGTTACCGGAATACCGGGGCAAGGGCTATGGGAAACAGCTTTTCGAGTGTGCCCTGAAGGAGTTGGAAGGACGCTGCACCGGCCTGGATGGTGTTCCTTCTGAGATCGGTACTTATGAAAGGTACGGATTCAAGCTTGCTCATAACAACATCCGCTTTGAATATATTAACCGCATTGGATCTCATCATGATCCCTTTGCCGTAGATGCCTTTGAAGTGGCCACTTCAGCCCTTGAGGAATATGACCTCAAACACTTTCAATATCCGAGAAAGGCATTCCTGAGAAAATGGCTGGATATGCCCAAGGGTGAAAGCAAGGTCTATCTTTCCTCAGGCAGGATCAAGGGATATGGCACAATTCGTAAGTGTTCCAGGGGATACAAAATCGGCCCGCTTTTTGCTGATGATGCCCTGGTTGCAGACGCTCTGTTTCAAAGCCTGTGCTCCACTGCTGATTTGAGATCGGAAATCTACCTGGACGTCCCGGAAGTGAATCCCCAGGCAGTGAAATTTGCCACCAAATACGGAATGCAGAAGGTGTTTGGAACCGCCAGAATGTATCTGGGAAGCCCCAAAGAGCTTCCCTTGGGAGACATCTTCGGGATCACCAGTTTTGAGCTGGGATAAGCCGGCTTGAAACAAAGACTTTACATTCAAGGGTGGGGTTCTTCCCCCACCCTTGAAAAATATCTGGATGTTATCCCAGTCCGCTGACGGACAAGGCTATCTGATAATCATAAATCTTTTGGCCTGGGAGAGTCCGGGTGTATTTAACTTGTAGAAATAGATACCACTTGCACAGGGTCTGTTGTTGCCATCCCTGGCATCCCAAACCAGGATGTTCATGCCTGGTTTTAGCTGGTAGGTTTTGATTTTCTGACCCAATAGGTTGTAGATCCCCAGGGTTCCGGTTTCACCCCTTTTAACCTGAATTTCCAAAGTAAGCTTTCCCAAATGACGCAAAGGATTGGGATAGGCATTGATAATTCCGGAGATATCATATTCGTTCACAGGATCCGTCACTGCAGTGGTCTTTTCCAGGGCATTGGAAAAAGTGACGTCAGAGCTGAGGTTCTGGCTATATACTGCTTTTACTGCATAAAGATAGGTCCCTGGCTCATAACTCTCCCAACGGATATCCTCGCAAGAGGTCTGATCGATAATCTCTGAAAACACCTGAGACCAATTCTCCTGATTTTCCATCTCACTTTCGGCCAAGCACCAGATTCTGTATCCAATGATGTTTCGCTCCGATACTGGTGCCTCCCAGGTGATGAGAGAAACCTGATTTCCCTCCAGGACAGAGGCAGTTACACTTACGGGAGCAAACAAACTGTCGTATAGTGCGACTCTCATATTCAGGATCTCATTCTGGATAATCAGGCAGGGGATTTGCCCGGATGGTTGGAATCCTTCCCTGGATACTTCCACCACATAGCTGCCGTAGCGAACGTTGCCGATGTTGTATCCTCCATTAGGAGTGGAGACAGTGCTGTAACCATATTCCAGGCCGTCTGTCCGGGTAAGCGTGATCTGAGCACCCTGCAGGGGATTGTTATCCAGATCGGTAACCATACCAGTGAGACTGCCATGGATATCTCTGCTCAAAGGATTGGATAGCACTGTCTCTGAATAGTTTTCATTACTGTATTCTGCCATAATGGCATAAAGGTAGATATCCGGATCCAGATATTGCCACAGGGTATCTTCACAAGCCAGGATTGTGTTTGAATAATATCCCAATTGCAGCCAGTTATCGGGATTGTTTTGCTGGCTTTCAGGAAACCTGAATACATAGTATCCCAACAAGCTTCTATCCCGGGATTGAGACAGTGATCTTTCTCCGGGCGCTGGTATCTGCGGAGACAACCACTCCAGCAGAACTGCGTCGTTACCCTCAAGAATTTCTGCTTCCAGGCCCTGGGGGACCAAAGCCAATTCGTTCAAATGGATATTCCCCAGATCCATGTCCTGGGTTCCAATCGTCAATTGGGTAGTGTATTCCTCAAATCCAGGTTGAGTAACACTGAGGGTATAAGTACGAGTCGAGACTACGCTATCCAGGCTGAAAGCACCATTGGCATCCGTCTGAGTATTATATGCAACAGGACCATTCAGGGAGATGTCTGCCCCGTATAGAAGGGTGGGAGGAACTCCCCCGGTTACCGTTCCGCTTATTACCACCGTATCCAGAATTACCGGGCTTGCATAGACGATTGTGTATTCATCTTGAAACACATTGACATTATTCATTTCCAGGGTCTGAGATAGTGGTGACTCAAACGTGAGCGTGTATCCCCCTGGAGATAGATCAAAGCAGAAATAGCCAAGCTCGTTGGTAAAAACGGTTTGGTTATTGCAGGTTACTTCGGCACCAACGATTGGAGTGCTGCTCAGTGGATAGCTGAGTATACCATGAATGCCAGAACGTACTATGGAACCGAAATCGATGGATAGAGGGGTGAATTTTACTATCCCACCATCATTCATGGGTTGAGCAGGAGGAGCAAGGACATATGCGCCCCAAGAGTAATCCGCATAATACATCAGGGCCAGTTCTGCTTGATTTCCATTTTCGAGCATTGTATTGCCGGGGCAAACCCACATCGGAGTACCTGTAGCAAGCTGGGTAACGTTTACTCCGCTCATCCGGATAGGATCGCACCAGTGATTTCCGTTGTCCTCAGATATGGAGATCATGATTTCGGGACTGTTCTCATAGGCGGCATTTTCAGGATTCATGAAGTAGTTATACTGCCGTGCCTTGCCCGAATTTTGCCAGACTACTGCCATTTTTCCAGAGGCTGTAGGTTGAGTGAGCCTTACGTAGGAGTAATGAAACATCATGGCATTATCATGAAGATTATCGTCCCAATGGGGATAGTTCCAGTCAGTTACCATCCTGGGATTGCCATCGGAGGTATACCCATCGGCTTGTCCATAGGGTGGCAGCAGGTCCCAGGGTTGATATTCTCCACTGGGGTTCTTGGTTTGGGGATAGATCAGTTTGCTTTCACAGGTCTGGGTATTGGGATCATATATGAGGTTTCGCACACAGTTTAAATTTTGCATATAGGTACCATCATTTCCACAAAGGCTCCACAATCCGGCAATCTGGATTCTACACAGATTATCGATGGTGACATTGAAGTGAGTACTATTCGTCAGTTCCCAGGTCAATTCATTGTCTTGATAGGGAATACCGCTCGCATTGAGGAAATACCCAGGACCCTGTCCAAACTGGGTGGGAGGATTCCAGGAAGGAATTGCACTGGAAAAGGAGTGATGGCTCCACGTGCCCTGACCATAATTGGAACAAATAAAGACATCGACATCCGGCTCGATCACAGAGGTTGCCCCCATCATAGAAGTGTGATAGCCCATGACATAGAGATTGCCGCTGTTATCCACCGTCATGCCATAAGAAGGTCTGCGCCATATTTCAGTTTCCACATTCCAGTTATTCATCTCTGGAATCGATGTATAACTCCAGGTTAGTATAGTTCCATATTCGATGTCATTTGCATTGAAATCAGCATAAGCGATGTAAGCATTGCCCACCGGTCCATCAGAGTGAGTAACGCTATTTTGGGCCAGCACATAGATTCTGCGTTTACCAGGGATGGGAGAGGGACCGACCACGTTTTGTGGCCAGATGAACTCGTTATCCATGGTGGTTATATTGCTGGGCGATGTGATCGTAGTGGGGTTGTTTATCACGGTCGTTATATCATTCATCAATCCCGGTATACCAATGATGAATGCATCGGACACAAATCGCACTTCATATTCTGTATCTGCATCAGCATTTTCGTGCCAGGAGTAAAGCGGTTTGCCAGCTACAGGATCAAACACCAGGGAAGAATAACCTTCATTATTGACCACATTTGTCAGTTCATAGCAAACTTCTAGAAATCCATTATCATTAATGTAACAAAAAAATACTCTTCTGGTCCCCGTTGGCGTTCTTTTGCCCATAAAGGTAAGGAAATATCCTCCTCCAAATGCGGCTGGAACTGCTTGCACAGGGAAACCACCATAGCTTCCTATCATGTAATCATAATAGGAAGTCATCAGATTTGTGGGTTGATAAATGAATGTCCAATCAGGAGCATTTCTTGTTTGATCGGGGCTGAGCCGCCGGGCTGGGACTGCCTGGCTATTTGGTACTTTGGTGGGCAGATACGCTTGCTGTTGGGCACATAATGTGCCAATGACTATGATCAGCAGCACAATCGAAAAAAGCTTTATCTTCATGACATCCTCCCGAAAGAACTCTTTCTTGTGGCATGTTGATTTTCTTTAGTGATATTTGTCAAGGTTTTATTCATCTTTTTCATGAGTTTTAAAATGGGGCTTTCTTGCGGTTTTGTTACTACAGCCTCGTCAATCATCGATAGTCGGATTCCGCTGGGCTTTGGAGTTGCGATAAGGGATTTGTTACCACCATACATACTCCATAAAAAAAAACGCCCTCTATATATATTCGTAAGACGTTTTGAAGGAATCCAGGAATTATTTTTTACACTTGCACTGCAAGACAATGCCTACCTGCTTGTCATCATGGCAGTTATGTTTTGCATAAAATTCTTACACAGACTTCCCCATGAAATCATAAAGACCATTGAATAATGAGTTATAGGGCGGAGCCCTACTCCTTTTAGGGTGGTAGGCGGGAATAGATCTACATAAATGAGCCTCATAACCAGCATATTTGGAAGTCTGCAAACCGATAAATCGGGATGTGCAACGGTCTCTTATGATATAGTTTTCCCCTTAAGCACTGACAAAATGAGCGCGAACTTGGGCTAAATTGAGATCTCGAAAGTTATCCTTGACTGGATTGACTCTTTGAAGGCTCGGCTTTATCAAGTGATGAATCGGTACCATATTTCAGAGGAGCAACAATGATGATAAATGACTCTCGCTACTTTGCCATAGTAGCCGGAAGCTTGGAAAAGCATGCTGTGGAGGAATTGACAGAGCATGGTGCCTCAATATATAGCCAGGTGCCCAGGGGCCTCGGGTTCACTTGTTCACAGAGGAACCTATACCGGATTCTGTATTGTTCCAGGCTGGTTCAAAGGATACTTATCCCCCTTAGAAGCTACCCCTGCCACAGTATCAAATATCTCTACCAGCAGGCCAGGAAAAACATCGCCTGGACATCACTCTTTTCTCCTTCTCAAAGCTTTGGAATCGACACAAATGTCTTCAGTTCTTTCACCCGGCATTCTCTTTATGCGGGGCAGGTGCTCAAGGATGCAATCTGTGATAGTTTTCGGGAGGAGTTTGGTGAGCGTCCGGCTTTTACCAATAAAAACCCTGATATCCTCTTCAATCTGCATATTCAGGAAAACCGGGCAACAATCTCCTTGGACGTCTGGGGTGAAAGTATGCACAAGCGGGGTTACCGGAAGCTAAGCACCGAAGCCCCCCTGCAGGAAACCCTGGCTGCTGCCCTGGTGAGACTCTCCGGCTGGCAGGGTGAAAGACCTCTGCTCGATCCCATGTGTGGAAGCGGAACCATCCTGGCAGAAGCCTTGATGCATTGGTCAAGGATTCCCGCAGCCTGGCTGAGAGATAGCTCCCGCTTACGGCTGATGCCCGGCTTTGATGTGAACTTATGGGAGGAAGTGAAGACAGGGGCAGACGGCAGAATCAGGAAGCTGGAAAAGGGCTTGATCACTGGCTCAGATCACAACCCGGAATGCATCAAAGCTTGCCGGCAAAACCTGAGCGCTCTCCCAGGATGGGAAAATGTTTCCCTTACCTCCAGCTCTTTCCAAAGCCTCCCCCCGAGCTCAGGACTGACCATTATTACCAATCCCCCCTATGGTGTCCGCCTGGGGAATAGTGATCAGATTCCCAGGCTCTATAATGAACTGGGGGACTTCCTGAAACGGAAATGCCCAGCTTCAGAATCATACATCCTGTGTGGGGACAAAAACCTGGTAAAAGAGTTACGATTGAGGGCTCACTGGACAAAAAGCCTCAAAAATGGAGATTTGGAAACCAAACTTGCCAAGGTCATAGTCCGATAGCCAACCCCGCTTTCGAGAAACAAAAATGAAACTTACTGAACAAAAGTGTGCATTCTACTTGACAACCCGCCCTTACATGAATCCCTTGAATTCTAAAGAATACACGAAATAATTCCTTACCAGATGGGAGGTATCCAATGAAAAGTTTCTTGAAGGTAATGGCTGCCGTTCTCCTGTTCTGCCTCGGCGCGAGCTCTGTGCTAACAGCTCAGGAAATCGGTGAAAAGGGTATCGGTGACACAGAAGAGCAGGCTCGCTCTGCGGCTCTGGCAAACCTTTCTTCCCGGCTCTACGTCCAGGTCGAAGCCAAAATCACGGAAGTGAGCGGCGAGGAAAACTACAAAAGCTATGCCCGCACGTTTAAGGAGATCACGACTTCCAGTAATCTCCCTATCCTGGGGCACAAATTCCTGCCTTCTGAAAAGATAAAAAAGGAATACGTCGTTTCCGTGGTTCTGGAAGCAGCAAAGGCACTTCCCCTCTATGAGGACAAGCTGAATAGCTTGCTGATTGCCCTGAACGAAGCCAAGCCCCTCATTGAAAAAAACAAGGGTGATAGCTTTGCTTACGAGC
>JAQUHL010000094.1 GCA_028683635.1 Candidatus Cloacimonadota bacterium | reverse complement strand
ACCAGTTCTGCTTGCGATGCTTTCAGCGCTCCTTTAAACAGGGTTCCTTTCACCACAATCCTGCCCTCATCACCAATATTGCTGGTCATGGTAACTTCCGAACTTCCGGCTTTCCAGTTTTCGTTGGCTGTCCTGTGGTTGATTATCCTGAGATCGAGGTTATCTATGTGTTCTCCGACCTTTAGACTATCTACACCCGCAAAGCCAAGCGGAAATTTCCCTTGGAAACTGAAGCTGCCACTCCTGATATTGAGCTCCTTGAAAAAGGGGTTTATATCTGGTATCTTAAACGCCTTTTTGCTTTCTTTAGGAGGCTTTGGGATATAGTGATAGTGTACATAAGGGTTGTTAATTTCAATATTATCAATTACTTTATTCAGATTATAAGGTGGGAAAATCAGTTTGGTGAGACTGTATCTGATTCTTAGTTGCTCCACCTTTAGTTCAAGTGATTTATCATCAAGCTGGAACCTGATGTTATGGGCAAGGATCTGTTTATTGCTAACGCTCAGCCTTTCAATATCCAATTTGGCATCCAGGGCGGAACTAACCGTACTGATGATCATTTTCCTGATTACATCCTGCATATCAAGAACATACCAGAGCACAAAGAATGCCGTGTTGATGATGAGTAAGATCAGGATAAAGATAAAGAAAAGCCTGGGTTTCTTCATGCTAACCTATAATTTGGACAATACTCCCTGGGCAAGGACGTAACGAGTGCTCGTCATTTCAGCAAGCTTGGGTTCATGAGTCACAATTACGAAGGTTTGCCCGAATTCACGGTTAAGGCGTTGGATAGTCTCCCATACTTCATGGCTGTGGTCGGGATCAAGATTTCCCGTGGGTTCATCAGCAAGCACTATTTTGGGTGAATTCGCCAAGGCTCGGGCAATGGCTATCCGTTGCTGTTCACCACCGCTAAGTTGGTGAGGGTAGTGGCTTTGCCGGGCAGAAAGCCCGAACCATGAAATCAGTTCCTGAGCTCGTTTGCTGCTCTCCCGGAAGTTCTTTCCCCCGATCATCAGGGGCAGAGCGACATTTTCCAGTGCCGTGAGATCATCTACCAGATAATGGAATTGAAACACAAAACCCAGATCCCGGTTGCGAATCATCGCAGTATCATGTGCCCTGGATGTAACTTCTTTGCCAAAGAGTTCGATGCTCCCTTCATCGGGACTATCCAAAAGCCCAAGTATATGCATTAGTGTGCTCTTCCCGCAGCCAGATTGACCGGTGATGCAGACCATGGAGTTTTCTTCGATTGCGATGTCCGTGCCGCAAAGAACCTGAATCATCTGATCGCTGTCCTGATATGATTTATGGAGATTGCTTCCTTTTAAACAGATCATGAATCCTCTTTTTTTATTTATTCCTCAGAATGTCTATGATTTGCATCTTAGCGATCTGGCGAAGAGGCACTACAATGCAAACATAACACATCATGGTGGCCACCAGGAAAATGGCGAGCTGATTCAAAGGCGTAATCCGCATTGAAATCTGATCGATGAAATACACCTCCCCCTTCAACTGGTAAAAGCCTTGTTTGACAATAACAAAAGATATTATGGTCCCAAGAATCTGGCCGATAATTAGCGAGAAAATGCAGGTAAGAGCAATTCTGAGATTGAACAATCTGGCAATAATCCGATCCTTGGCACCAAAAGCTTTCAGAATGGCAATTTCAGCTTTTTTGTCGTAAATCAAAGCTGTAACTGCGCTCACAACATTCAGGCCGGCTATTAGAACCAGAAAACTGAAGAGGATAAAAATCAGCCATTTTTCCAATACAATCAGACGAAACAAGCCCTGGTTCTGAGCCTTCCAATTTGTGATGTAAAGATCCTGACCAACGAGTTCTTCGAACTTTTCGCTCAAATCGTCTGCTTTATCAAGATATTTATCGTGGAGATATACTTCCAGGTAGGTGATCCTGTCCTTGATGCCGAGAAGCTCTTCAGCACTTTGCCGTGAACACAAAATCAGGCTGCGATCGTACTCATAAAATCCGGATCGGTAAATACCTGATATCTCAAATGTTCTTTGGGATGGGTAAAAGCCCAGGGGAGTGATCTTTTCCAATTGGGGATAGACAACAGACGCAAAGTCACCGACTTTTAGCCCCAATTCCTCGGCAAGGTAATAGCCAATGATAATCTTCCCTTCCCTAAGAGCCGCAGAACCAGCAGAAATATAATCATGATAGGATGCTCCCTGAGAAGCAAGGGGATCATAGGCTTTCAGATAACACCCTCGCACCTTCGCACCTCGTTGCATCATTACAGAGTTGGTCAGAATCGGATAAACTGATTTCACTTCCTGCTGTTGTAATAGCAATTGTCGGGCCTCTTGCCCCCGGCTGCCTGGAAGGCTTCTTTCCGATACTGATGCAATACTTATGTGAGATACTGTATTCAAGGTGAGGGATTTGAGCGTGTGCTGATAGCCTTCAAAAAGGTTCAGACCTGCGCTTAAAATGCTTACTGAGAGAATGATGCCGACTATCATGAAAAGAAAGCCAAATTGCAGAAAGCTTCGTTTTGGAGTTCTAATATACCGGCTAAGCCAGAACCGCTCAAGATTGCTGATCATATTTTTCTACTCAGGTTGTACTTTTCCCATCTTCCGGAAGTAGATTGATGATCTTCTCTATTGAGATATCTTTCCTGTTTGAGCGATTCGATCGGTTGATAATCAACTCGCTTATCAAACCCAAGGATATGAACTGCAATCCTCCCAGGATCAACAAAATGCCCAGGAAGAGCAGGGGTCTGTTATATAGTGGCTGCCCCCAAAAGATTTTCAGAATACTGAGATAGATTGTCAGCGCAAACCCGATTGCACTCGAAAGCAAACCTATCCTGCCAAAAAGATACAAGGGGCTTTTTACATATTGAGTAACCATCTTAACAGTGAGCAGATCGAAGAAACCTCTTAAGAATCTTTCCATCCCATATTTTGAGCGTCCATGTTCCCTGGCACGATGTTCTACGGGTATCTCACTTATCTTATATCCCAGGGAATTTGCCAAAGCAGGGATGTATCTGTGCATTTCTCCGTAAAGATCGAGTTCCTTGACAAGTTCCCGGCGATAGAGCTTGAATCCGCAATTATAATCTCTCAGTTTGAGCCGGAACACCCTGGCGGTAACGTAGTTGAAGAGCTTGGAAGGGAGCGTTTTATGGAAGGGATCCCGTCGTTTCTTTTTCCAACCTGAAACCAGATCAAAACCTCGCTCAAGTTCATCGATAAAATTCCTTATCTCAGCGGGATTATCTTGCAAATCACTGTCCATCGTAAAGATATAATCTCCGCTTGCATAACTGAAGCCCATCTGCAAGGCAGCAGCTTTCCCGAAATTTCTCCGGAACTTGATCACCTTGATAAAGCTGTATTTTTGGCTTAGCTTGAGCATAACATCAAAGCTGGCATCCCGGCTTCCATCATCAATGAACAACAGTTCAAGATCAGTTTCTGATATTTTCTGCTGCTTATCATACAGAGTATTATCCAAAATCTCAGAGCACAGTTGTTCCAACGAATCCTGTTCGTTCAGGACGGGTATCACAAATGAAAGCTTCATCAATTCCTCACTTAGATAAATATAGCCACCAGGCTCATCGTCAGACCGGAAAAGATCGGGATTTTGATGTTGTCGTCGATTGGAACATTGCAAAACTCGGCGATCGTTGCGGAAAGAGCTCCCCAAAAAGCCAGCCAGGGTTGATCCAGGAAGAATATTCCAAAAGCCAGACAGGTCACGAAACAAGCAAGGCTTCCCTCCAGAGTTTTATTCGTGCCCAAAAGCTTCCGTTTTCCGATATTGATACCTACCAAAGCGGCAAACGTATCCCCTATGGATAGGAAGGCAAGAGCACAAAACGCGATTGAGGGATCGAAAAATGCCACGCAGAGCATGCTCGAAAACAGCAGGTAGGTGGCACCAGTGAAGTCCTTGTATTCGTGCCTGCGCAGGATTAGTCCAAACAATCTGTGAAAGAACCTCCGAAACGAAGGCTGCCACAACCTATAAAACTCAACTATCAGGGAAATCACAAATATGGCAAA
The DNA here is from genome assembly GCA_028683635.1 of Candidatus Cloacimonadota bacterium. Lineage (GTDB taxonomy): Bacteria > Cloacimonadota > Cloacimonadia > Cloacimonadales > Cloacimonadaceae > JAQUHL01. The sequence goes on along the minus strand of JAQUHL010000094.1, from coordinate 3,205 downwards.
CAGAATGGAAAAGCTCAGCTTTCTTTTTTCAGCCAACAAATAACGATACGTAAAAGGTATCACTAATGATGAGAAGTGGATGGACTTTCTAAGGGCTTCTCTGATCTTATGCATGAGTTACCCAAACAAGTATGATTTTGAAAGCCGGATCAACAAACCAGGATTACTGCTCAATGCTTTGATAAACAAGGTTTTTAAATTGCGGTTTTCAACTGGTATTGAGTTAAAAATGCTTATGAACTCGTTGATCCTGGCGTCGCTCATGGTTTTGGTTTTTGTACCGATTTGATAAAGAGTTTTGTGCAAGAAGCCGTATTCTTTGTTCCAGAGGGATTGATATTTCTTTAGTTTGTTCTTGCTCCAATCCCCTTTTGATATGGTTTCAGCGGCTATTTTACCAGCAATCTTACCAAATCTCAAGGCTGTTTCATTCCCACCACCGGTAAGAGGATTGACCATGCGGGCTGCATCCCCAGCAAACATAATTCCATCTCCGTAGATTGTTTTTGGAGTACAGATTGGAATTCCTCCAGCGGTAGCAGACAAGACATTTGCATTAGGGAAAAATCTCTTTAGAAAACTATCACAGTATGCTCTGGCAGATACTGATTTGCCTTCCTCTGGGTTTATCGCTAAACCAATGTTTGCTTCGACAAGACCCTTGGGAAAGCTCCAGGCATAACCACCCGGAGCAATGTCTCTGCCAAGATAAATGTGGATCCTATCTGCATCGATGCTATCATCTTTCACCCGGTATTGATATCCTATCTCAAGATCTTTGGGCTCCAGGGTAGTGTCAAAGCCTGCCAGACGTCCTATTCTGGATTCAATTCCATCAGCAGCTATGATAATATTGCTTCGTACGTTTGCGATTGTTGCTTTAGTTTTGAGCTGGATTTGGTATTCATCAGATTTTGAAAGTGTTAGCTTTTCAGCAATTGTGGCAGGCGAAAACTCTGCTCCAAAAGAGATGGCATTGTTTATGATGTGTTCAATAAATTTGTTTCTATTCAGAATAAGCCCAGCACCAATGTTTCCAAAACAGCATGAATTGCCATCGGGAGCATGCAGCACCATGGAAGAAACTCTTCGGGCAATGCAGCTTTCCGGTATCTCAAATTCAGCATCGATGTTTTTAAGATAGACACCCTCCGCACAACGTGTTGGGTACCCAGCTTTGCTTTCACGCTCGATAAGCAGGACTGATGCACCATGTTTAGCGGCTGAATATGCCGCAGCTGAGCCGGCAATGCCAGATCCGACAACTACAACATCATACTTATCTTTGAACAAAACTTAATCTCCGGTTGGTGCGCAGTTAGTAATCTCAAGTGCACTTACTGGACAGCATAGCACACAAACACCACAGCTTGTGCATAAATCGCTTTCCCAGATAAGTTTGCCGAAATCCAGCTTTAGTGCCAGAGTGGGACACACTGCCACACAGGTTCCGCAAGTATCACAGAGCTCATGATTAATGTTCATACCAGTCGATGATTTTGATCGAGGTTTGAGATTTCCAATTGAAGAGGATATCCAAAGTCTTGTTTTGGGGAATTATTATTGAACCATTCTCTATGTTGAAAGTATTAGTGATGTCTGTTGCGTTTATACTTCTACATAGAAGAACCGGATCACAATTCTGTTGTCCAAAGGGCATAAGTTTTTGCATCCTGTCCCAGTTTTCCTTTACCATGCTCGTCAAGAATATCTCAGCATCAATTTGGATGGTGTTTTGTGTAGTCTCTGTCGAGTGCGCTAAAACATACTCATTGAAGCAATTGATAAATGAATCATAGTTTTCTGGCTTCATGGTGAATCCCGCTGCTTTAACGTGACCTCCAAATTGGATCAGATGATCCTTGCACGAGGCAAAGGCTTCTGTCATGTTGAATCCATCACTGCATCGCCCCTCGCAAACCAGAAGGCCATCTAGTGATTTCAAATAGATAGTGGGGATGCCAAGCTGGTTGACAGTATATGAGGCAGCCGTACCAAGCAATCCATAAGATATACTATCCTCATCATCATAGTAGATAAATGCCCGTCCACAATAGCCATCTATAAGAGTATCAACAAGTTTGAAAACATAGTTGAGGTCATTTTCCCATTTATTCTTTTGCCTTTCAAGATCTTCAAACAGGGATGCTTTGGCATCACTTACCTGAAGAAGAAATCGCATGGCTGTGTGATTTCCATTTTCTTCACGGCCATTAGCTATTAGGCGGGCTGTAGATTGAATAAAATAGAACACATCCTCTGGATTGGAAAGCCGATTGTTGTTTCTCCTCAGAAAGTCTATGGTATAATCTGAAACATTATCAAAATTATCCATGACATGCCTGACAATCAACCAGTTCAGGCCTACCATTGGAACCTTATCGGCAAAAGAACCTACTGCTGTCCAGAAATAAAACGAAGGATCCACCCTGTGTTCCAATACTCTGGCAAGATAACGTATTAGCATCAGAACCACTCCAACTCCAGCAAGCGCTTTAAAAGGATAATCACAATGGCCAAGCTGGGGATTCATAATAGCATATGCTTCTGGCAGAGAGTCTGGCTGAATCAGATGGTGATCGATAATAACCGTCTCACAACCTGACTTTTGGAGCCGTTCTACCCCCTCTTTGGAAGTAATGCCATTATCGACTACAATGAGAAACTTGTATGAGCCCTCTTGGACAAATCTGATAACGGAATCCTGAATACCGTGCCTTTCCAGGTTTCGGTTGGGAATATAGTATTTATGATTCTGGTATCCCAGTGAATTGAAGAACCGGTACAGAATATAAGCGCTGCTAACGCCATCAGGATCATCGTGACCAAAAATCACCAAAGGTTCATTTTGGTACAGAGCTGTCTGGATTCTTGTAGCAATAGTCTGGATATTGGCAAAGAGCTTTTCGTCGGGAAGATCCTCCAGGGACATTTCCCACAACTCCCGATAGTACCCCCGTCTCTGTAATATCGCCTCAATGAAGTCATTTTCCTCAGGAGCTTCCAGCCATCGGTATCTCATTCAGCAAGTTCTTCCTTTTCAGGTATGTAGCGGGGAGCTTTGCGATTTGATTCTCTACTGAGGATATCAAAACCCGTGAACCCAAACATCATCATCATCGAGGTCTCTTCCAGTTTGTTTGTTCCCAGATCCCCCCTTTTGGTAAGTCTTAAGCCTACGTCCAAGCGATTGATATCTCTTTTA